>JADFNA010000275.1 GCA_022563625.1 Candidatus Zixiibacteriota bacterium | reverse complement strand
TCGTTCGCAATGAGTTCAATAAAACAACTGACGCGTTTGAATAAGTCATATTCCGCCAAGAGCTTATCGCGGCCCGCCTGAGGTCGTCCCCGTTGTGTTTTGCGCTCAACATTCGTATCTTATTGAAGCGTTGATTCCCCGGCGAATTGACGCTGTTTTAACAATGATTTTAACAACGATTACTTTACCTGATCGCAATCTCACTTGACGAAATAAAAGGACCCAATCCGATGGCCATTGAACGGCAAAATATTGTGCCTGTGCTCCTTGAAGAGGAAATGAAGAATTCCTATCTCGACTATTCCATGTCGGTGATTACCAATCGCGCCCTGCCTGATGTGCGCGATGGACTCAAACCGTCCAATCGCCGCATTCTGGTGGCGATGAACGACCTCAATCTGGCGCCCGGCAAAGGATTTCGCAAATGCGCGAAAATCGCCGGTGATACATCGGGTAATTATCATCCGCACGGCGAACAGGTGATATATCCGACTCTGGTGCGCATGGCCCAGGATTTCAACATGCGCTATCCGTTGATTGACGGGCAGGGGAATTTCGGCTCAGTCGACGGAGACTCGGCGGCCGCGATGCGTTACACCGAGGCCCGCCTGACACCGATTGCCATGGAGCTTCTGGCTGACATGGAAAAAGAAACTGTGCCGATGATGGACAATTACGACGGCAACCTGACCGAACCTCGGGTGCTGCCGGGGCGCTTTCCGAATTTGATATGCAACGGCGCGACCGGAATCGCAGTCGGCATGGCGACTTCAATGCCGCCGCATAATCTGACCGAAATTGTCAAAGCTATTGTATATTTAATAGAGAACCCCGAATGCGACGTTCAGGATTTGATGAAAATTATTACAGGCCCGGATTTCCCCACCGGGGGAATTATCATGGGCCGTGACGGTATTCACGAAGCCTACACCACCGGCAGGGGCCGTGTGCAGGTGCGCGCCAGGGTGAATGTTGAAACAGACAAACGCGGCCGCGAGGCGATTATTGTCGACGAACTGCCCTATCAGGTTAACAAAGCGAACCTGATTGAGCGTATCGCTGATCTGGTGCGCGACAAACATATTGATGGAATCTCAGATTTGCGCGATGAATCTGACCGCGACGGTATGCGCATGGTCGTGGAAATTAAACGCGACGCCCAGGCTGATATTGTGCTCAATCAGTTGTTCAAGAAAACACAGTTGCAGTCCACGTTTTCAATCCAGCTGCTGACACTGGTTGATGGCGCGCCGCGTACGCTGAATCTGTTTGATATGCTGAAGGAGTTTGTTGACCATCGCCATATCATTATTGTCAAACGCACCGAATTCGATCTGAGAAAAGCCGAAGCGCGCGCGCATATTCTGGAAGGATACAAGATCGCGCTGGACAATATTGACGCTGTGGTCGATCTGATCAAAAAGTCCAATGACACACCGGCTGCCCGCGAAGGGTTGATGAGGACATTTAAGCTGACCGAAATTCAGGCCAACGCGATTTTGGACATGCGCCTGGCGCGCCTGACCGGCCTGGAACGGAAGAAAATTGAAGAAGAATACGCAGGCCTGATTAAGACGATCGAAAAATTGCGCGCAATTCTGGCCAGCAAAGATATGCGCATGAAAATCATCAAAGATGAAATGTTTGAACTTCGTGACAAATACGGCGACGAACGCCGCACAGTTATCACCGGCGCGGCAGAGGATTTCAGTGTCGAAGATCTGATCGCCGAAGAGGACATGGTGATAACCATCACCCACGCCGGCTATGTCAAACGCCTCTCAACCTCCCAGTACCGCAAACAGCGCCGGGGAGGCAAAGGCGTTATCGGTTCCACCACGCGTGAGGAAGACTTCACCGAACATCTGTTCGTCGCCTCGACACATGAGTACATTCTGTTCTTCACCAACAAAGGACGCTGTTACTGGCTCAAGGTGCACGCGATTCCCACCGGCGGCAAACTGGCGCGCGGCAAGCCGGTTATACAATTGATCGGAATTGAAAATGGCGAAACAGTCACGGCCTTCACCCGTGTCAAATCATTTGATTCGGAAAAGTTCATCGTGCTGGCCACGAAAAATGGCATGATCAAACGTGTCAAGCTGGACGCTTTCTCCAACCCCCGCAAAGCGGGTGTGAACGCCATGAACCTGCCGGCCGGTGACGAGCTTATTGAAGCGGCCATTTCTGACGGCAGTTTTGACATTGTGCTCGGTTCGCGTGACGGCCAGGCGATACGGTTCCCCGAAGAAAAAGTCCGGGCCATGGGCCGCACGGCGTACGGTGTGCGCGGTATTGCGCTGGCCAAAGGCGATTATCTGATCGGCATGGTGGTTATCAAACGCCAGAGTTCGCTGTTGGTTGTAACCGAAAACGGGTATGGCAAACGTTCGGCGCTCGAAGATTACCGTATCACCAACCGGGGCGGCAAGGGCATTATCAATATCAAGACTTCCGACCGCAATGGCAAAGTCGTAACAATCCAGGAGGCGCTGGACACCGACGATCTGATCATGATGACCCGCCACGGCATCTCCAACCGTATGGCGGTAGCCGACATAAACGTAATCGGCCGCAACACCCAGGGTGTCCGCCTGATCAAACTCAAAGGTGATGACAAGCTGATTGATGTAGCGCGGGTGGTGAAGGAAGAGGAAGAGTAGGGGGGATTCCACCTGAGAAGAGCGGTGAAGGCACAGGATGCGAAGACGAACTCTCAGACTTCGGGATTTCAACTATTCTTCAGCGAGGGGATATTATTTCACAAGCTGTGTCACAGGAAGAGAACATCTATTCGGATCTGTTGGCGAATCTGAACTCTTTTTGAACTCCGCCGGGCAAATGGTCCGAGATATCTGGAACAAATTACCTGAACGGTTTCCATCGGTGACAGTAGACGAATTCATTGTCATGCCGGATCACGTTCATGGAATAATCCTCTTAGATGAAACACGATATGATCAACAAGGTGTAGGGGCGGGGCTCGCCCCACCCATCTTGAAAAAAGGCGCCCCAAGGGACGCCCCTACACTTGGTCAAATCGTTGGCGCATTCAAATCAATCACAGCCAAATCGATAAATACACTCCTCGGCCGCACAGGACCTGTGTGGCAGCGAAATTATTACGAGCGTGTCATCCGCAATGAAGAGGAATGGAACGCGCTCAGAAGGTACATCCGGGAGAATCCGCTTAGATGGACACTTCGACAGAATGCCCTCAAACATGTCTGACTTCACCCGCCCGACTCCCAACCAGCGCTCCGCGTATCGCCAAAGCTTTGTTATCTCTGATGACAAGTTTACTCCATTGTATGTCTTGTCAGAGCAAGAGCGGCAGGCGCCTGGAGCGCTTGTTTCGGCTATGGGGCTTTTGCAGTGTGGGGAATATGAATTGCTTATTGCCGGTGAACATGACTCGCCGGATAGCATTCTGGTGAATACGCGCTATCTTGGCGCTGCTGGGAACATAGATCAGCTTTATGCCGCTTGTGATATTACACTGGCGCTGACCAATACTGAATCAGCGAATCAATCTATAGTGAAATCACTGCTGTGCGGAACGCCCGTGTTGATTTCAATAACAAGCGGCATTGCGGAATTGTTGTTGGAAAAAGATGGTAGTGCGCTGGATTATATCAC
>JADFNA010000274.1 GCA_022563625.1 Candidatus Zixiibacteriota bacterium | reverse complement strand
AGGTTTAATCCCTTGATCTTATCTTGCTCCTTGCCCAGTGCGGTTAGGAGCATAATCGGTGCCTCGGTAACCTCACGTGCCAGACGGCAGAACTCGTACCCATCCATTTCAGGCATGAGAATGTCCGCAACAACCAGTGGCACAGCGAAATGACCGGAAAAGAAGCGGCCGATTGCATCCGCGCCCTCGGCCTGGAAAAAGGGACCATCGCGATCGAAAAAGGGTTTCTTCCGGCCGACGCTTTCGAGTCGCTGAGAAGCGGGCTCCCGGACGCGGCGTTCACCGACGCGCTTTTCATCTTAGAGGAGTTGCGGGCCGTCAAGCGCCCCGAAGAGCTGGCCCTGCTCAAAGAGGCCTCCGAGCACATCATCGGCTCCATGACGGCCATCATGCGGTCCACCCCGGCGGGAACCGCCACGCGCGAGATCGCCGGGAACATCGGGCTCTCGTTTTGGAAAGACTATCTGCTGACTCTTGACTATTCTTCCCGGCGCCTTTTCCTTTCTCCCCGGCGGTGAGCGCCCGATTTGCTCCAGATTTTTAACTCCGTTTAGTTCTCTGATTCTGATTCACTGCGCCGCTTTTCGATTTCTGATAGAGACAATAAATCGCGAGAATAATCGGATGTCCTGGCTCAAATCTTGCTCTTTAGCTGTTCTGGTAATTGACGGGCCGCTAAGTCTAAGCGGCAGAGCGCAGAAGGAGGCCATATGTACAGAAGAATGCACACATTCCGCGTCCAGATAACACGAGTTGCAACCATTAGCGCCCTTTCGATACTGATTTCACCGCTCTCAAATGAGGTCTTTGCCGGCGGACTTTACGGAACGGACATGGTCGGCGGCCGAGTCGGCGTGTGGATCAATGACGGCGATCCGGGGACCGCTGTCGCTCCGTCCATCGGAGAGCTGTCTGCGAGTAGTCCTTACGTTGAAGTTTTTTATAATCATGGGTTCTCGAACTGGTTTCGGGGAGAGGTCGCTCTGGGGGTTTCAAAGCGTTCCGAATTGGTTTCCGATGAATCAATCATAACCAGCGGGGTGAGTCTCTATCCGCTGCAATTTTCCATGAAATTCTATCCCCTGGGTCCGCTTAGTATTTCCAGCGCGTATCCGTTTGTCCAGGGCGGTGTTGGATTTTCTATCGCCAGCCAGTCTATCCGCAGACCGGGCAGGATTACCGGAGGCTCCAACACCAAGACTGATTTTGATTTCATGTTTGGCGGTGGTTTGGATATTCCGCTGGCCGAAAAAATTGGCGTGACCGTAGCAGGTAAATACCACCGCATCGACTTTGGCGCAGCACAGTTTCTTGGAGCCAGTGATTTTTCGGGATTATCCTTTTCCGCAGGTTTGTCCTATCTGTTTCCATTCGGCGGCTGATAGAGTATATTTCTTCCACAGCCGGCCGCGGTTTGAATAGACCGCAGGCCGGTGATACATGTTACATCAACCGGTTTTCAACGTAATTTTCAATTAAGAACAGGGAGCGTTCGCTATGTCTGTGCGCATTGGAATTAACGGTTTTGGGAGAATTGGAAGACTCGCGCTCAAGGCGGCCCGCGAGTCAGGGGTGGTAGTGGCGGCGGTCAATGATTTGACTGACTCCAAGACACTGGCCCACTTGCTCAAGTATGATTCAGTCTACGGGCGTTTTCCCGAAAAAGTAACCTACGACGACAATCACATTCAGATTGGCTCGGACAAAATCTTAGTCACCTGCGAACGCGATCCGGATAAATTGCCGTGGGGCGCAGAGGGCGTGGATGTGGTTATTGAGTCAACCGGGCTGTTTCGCACCCGCGATGAGGCCGCACATCATTTGAACGCCGGCGCCAAAAAGGTCATTATCTCGGCCCCCGCCAAAAACCACGACGGGACTTTCATTCACGGAGTCAACGCCGACAAATACGACAAAGACAAACATCATATCATCTCCATCGGCTCCTGCACGACAAATTGCCTGGCGCCGCTGGTCAAAGTTGTTCTGGACAATTTTGGCCTGGTGAGCGGCTTTATGACAACCATTCACGCCTACACCAACGACCAACGACTGCTTGACTCGCCGCACACAGACCTGCGGCGCGCGCGATCTGCGGCGCTGTCAATGATTCCGACCACGACCGGCGCGGCCAAGGCGATTTCCGAAGTTATTCCGGAAACCAAAGGCAAGCTCGACGGCTGCGCAATCCGTGTGCCGCTGCCGGTCGGCTCGATGGTTGACCTGGCGATTGTGACTGAACGTAGTGTGACTGTTGATGAAATCAACGCCGCTATGAAAGCCGCCGCCGAGGGAGAGTTGAAGGGGTCACTGTACTATGAGGAAGACCCGATTGTTTCAGCCGATGTGATCGGTGATCCGCATAGTTCAATTTTTGATTCAGCTATGACAATGGCCAACGGGAATCATGTGAAACTTTTTAGCTGGTATGACAACGAATGGGGCTTTACCTCGCGCATGATCGAGATGGTCGGCCGTATGTTGTAGCGCCAGATAACATTACATCGTTTTTAGACCCCAGTAGGCTTACAAGAAAAATGGGTTCGTTTGGTGTATGTTTGTTTTTTTTTGGCGTGTTTGTCCCGCCTGGAGTGGTGGATGCAGGTGTAGTGAGGGTGTTTGTGGCTGTTTGTGAGTTCTAGCTTCATCATATATGGCTTGCGCCGGTATCAAGTGGAGTATTGTAGTTTTTTCGGTGAAGAAGACTTTTGTAGGAGTGGGGCCGGCCAACTGGCCTGTCGTGGGTGTTTACTGGATATACAGCTGGCCTGTTTGGCTCTTGACTTATTTACTCTGTTAGTCTATTTTCGTTTGCGAGATATGAAGCGGAATTATGCGGATCATTGCTGAACCAATAAGTAACTACAAGACAATGACTTACGTGGACCGTCAAGTGTGAGAACTAAGTATAACTGGAAGAAACTATAAGGAGAACAACGATGTCCTATCAATCACGCATTCGCCCGATCATGATCGGTCTTTGTGGAGTTATCGCGCTATTTGCTTTAGCGGCCTGTGGCGATTCCAGTCCGACAGCCCCCGGAGGTGGTCAGACGCAACAGGCTGGCTGGTTCTGGCAAAATCCACTGCCACAAGGGAATAATCTCAGGGCCGTCAGCTTTACCAATACGAATACCGGCACGGCGGTCGGAAATGAGGGCACGATCCTGCGGACAACCAATGGTGGCGCTAGCTGGGTGAGCCAGACTAGCGGCACGACAACCTCTCTAGGAGGCGTCAGTTTTAGTGATGCAAACAACGGCACAGCAGTTGGGGGAAATACGATCCTGCGGACAACCGATGGCGGCGCGACCTGGGTGAGCCAGACAAGCGGCACAACAAATGGACTCTTCGGCGTCAGTTTTACCGATGCGAATAACGGCACGGTTGTCGGGCAAAGTGGCACGATCCTGCGGACAATTGATGGTGGCGCTAACTGGATGAGCCAGACCAGCGGCACAACAGAATTTCTCAACGGTGTCAGCTTTACCACTGCGAATACCGGAACAGCGGTAGGCGACAATGGCACGATCCTGCGGACAACCGATGGTGGCGCTAACTGGGTGGGCCAGACTAGCGGCGTTACAAACGATCTTTTTGCCGTCAGCTTTACCGATGTGAATACCGGCGCTGCGGTCGGCGGGAAGGGCACAATACTTCGGACAA
>JADFNA010000273.1 GCA_022563625.1 Candidatus Zixiibacteriota bacterium | reverse complement strand
GATGATCCGCTGCGGCCGGTCAATAACCTGCCCGCCTGCTGGAAACCCCTTGTGGCAGACACTGCCCGCATGGGCGATACTACCGGGGACACTCCGATCATCCCAGAGCCAACGACATCTACTGCGCAAACAAACCCGGCCTGGTCGCACAGCGGAGCTGAGGTCGCATATTTTAGCTGGTACGACAGTTGTAACAATCGAGACCCGGGAATCTATATTGCTGGCGCAGAAGGCGGGGCCAGACGCAGAAAACTCCCTGTTTTTGGGGCTTTCTTCAAATGGATGCCCGGTGACACAGAGTTGATCGTCAACACCGGCTTCGGTGGGGGTGGTGAGTTAATCATCTATAATATGATTTCGGACTCAATAACTCCCCTTGGAATCCAGACACGCTTTCCAGCTTTTGATATTTCGGATGACGGCAGATACATATATTACGAAGGGGAACCTGCCCCGCAGCATCAAACTTCTTCAATATACGAATATGATCGCGTTACAGGCTCTGAGTGGGCAGTTGTTATGGGCGCTGGCCCCGGGATTTCACCGGATAGAACTCTTTTGGCCTACGGATCAGGAAATCTTAAAGTGTATAGATTCAGTGACTCCAGCATCACTGACTTTCCGGGGGGCGGATTTCTAGATTGGACACCGGACGGACAATATATCGTCTATGCGAATGGTTTGGGCAGAGTCTTCATCACCGATCTTCTCGGCGATTTGAGAGAAATCACAGGACAACCCGGCCTATTTGGCGCATTTGGTCCGATAAGTGTTTCGCCAGACAACACGGTTATTCTCTACAAGCACGCATCGATGGATTACTTTGAACATATATGGAAAATCAATCTAGATGGAACTTCTGCCGTGCAATTCGCACAGTAGTGTACGAGCATTTCAAACCCACTTACAATTGGAGGTAAGTATGACACAATCACACAAAGCGTTTTATCATCCAGGACGGATCATCGCGGCGCTTCTTATTCTGTCGCTGGTGTGCGCCCCGACAATGATTTCGGCGCAGACCAAGACCATGAAAATCTTTGTGAAAGACATCAGCGGAGGACTGGCTAACAGCCAGGCAGCCCCCTCGGCGCCCTTGCTGGACTCTAATTATGTCCAAAACCCTCTATTCAACCTGCTCGACACTACAGGAGTGTTGTAAATATGCGATCCTTTAAGCTATTGAGGACTATACACTTTGTTCTGGTAGCCGCAGTCTGCCCGTTTGTCTTTCTGGCCTGCGCGGGGTGTGATGATGACCCGCTGCGTCCGGTCAGCAATCTCCCCGCCTGCTGGAAACCGCTGGTGGCAGACACTGCCCGCATGGGCGATACTACCGGGGACACTCCGATCATCCCAGAGCCCACGACATCTACTGCGCAGTTCGGCCCGGCATGGTCGCACAGTGGAGCTGAGGTTGCATATTTCAGCTACTACGACAGTTGTAACAATCGAGACCCCGGAATTTATGTGGCAAATGCTGAAGTTGGCGCCAGACGAAGAAAACTTCCGGTTTTTGGCGCCTTCTTCAAGTGGATGCCGGGAGACACGGAGTTGATGGTAAACACAGGTTTCGGCGGCGGCGGTGAGTTAGTCATCTACAATCTGTTATCGGACTCAATAACTCCACTTGGCATACAGACACGATTCCCGATTTTTGATATTTCTGATGATGGCAGATACATCTACTACGAAGGAGAACCGGCGCCGCAACATCAGAGTGCATCTATATACGAATACGACCTCGAAACCGGTGCGGAGTGGGCTGTCGTCGCCGGAGCGGGACCTGCAATCTCACCTGACGGAAATTTACTTGCGTATAGTTTCGGCACATTTCGCGTCTATAATTTTTCAGACTCAAGCATCACAGAACTGCCCGGTGGTGGGATCGCCGATTGGACGCCTGATGGACAGAACATCGTCTATGCGGATGGAATTGGCAAAATATTCATAAGTGACCTTCTCGGAAATCTGAGAGAAATCACAGGTCAACATGACCTCTTTGGCGCATTTGGTCCGATAAGTGTTTCGCCAGATAATACGACTATTCTCTACAAACACGCATCGATGGATTACTTTGAACATATATGGAAGATACAGATAGATGGAGCTTCTGCCGTGCAATTCGCACAGTAGTATACCGTGCAATTCAAACACACTTACAATTGGAGGTAAGTATGACACAATCACACAAAGCGTTTTATCATCAAGGACGGATCATTGCGGCGCTTTTCATTCTGTCGCTGGCGAGTGCCCCGACCATGATTTCGGCGCAGACCAAGACCATGAAAATCTTTGTGAAAGACATCAGCGGAGGACTGGCAAACAGCCAGGCAGCTCCCTCGGCGCCCTTGCTTGACTCAACATTTGTGCTGAACCCACTTTTCACTTTTCTCGATACAGTCGGCGTGGATTCAATTACGCTCTGTTTTCCGACATGGGACCCTGCCGACAGTCTTCATACGCGCCCAGATGGAGTCATAGTCAAGTTATCCGACTGGTCGGATATGTTCACCCTGTTTCTGACGGACAGTGTAGACTATGAGGCGTTTCGTGACGAATACATAACAATGGAACCCCTCTCACTGCTCAGTCCGGATGTGCCTGCAGAACTGGACTATACGCCGATTGATCTTTTCTTTGCCAACCAGCCATATATGTTTCCCTCGGGGACATCCGAAAACAGGATTAATGCCACGCGGGCCTGGGACTTTACTCAAGGTGATGAAACTCAGGTCGTCACTGTTATTGATGTTGGATTCTTCAAGGATCATGAGGACTTTGTCGGACGCATTCAGGGTGGGTTTTCGTACGTGCCCGGCGTCGCATATTTTGAACCCCCTGGAGGGTTGAGCCATGGCACAGCTACTGCCGGAATCATTGGCGCCACTGGCGATGCGAATCCAAATAGTGGATTGGGGATGGCGGGGCTGAATTGGAAATCAAAATTGTATCTGATAAAGATGAACTCTTTCGGTACCATTGGTGACGGAATCGCTCGGTCAGATACCCTGGGATATGACCCGCTGAGTGCGAGCGTGGGACGTGAATTTGCAGGTGAGATAGAGGCGAAGGATTTCTTTGGTAACCCTATGTCACTTCAATCGTTTGAAGCTTGGATTCGAGATCGGTCGCTTATCACTTCAAAGGGCAACAATGGACGTAATACTTCCGGCGCAATCAAAGCTCCAGCAGATTTCTCGACAGTAATTGGCGTTGGCGCAAACGACGAAGAAGGAGCCAGAAAATCGAATTCCAACTTTGGCGCACGAATCAAAGTCCTCGCTTCGGGCGTTAACGTTTATCGGCCCACTCAGGAGGGTGGCTACAATGGCAGTTTCGGGAACACCTCAGCCGCAACTCCTCTGGTTGCCGGGACCATTTCCCTGATAAAAGCCGCGAATCCAAATCTGCTAGCGGATGAGGCCGAAGAAATACTCTATATGACAGCTAGAGATGTTCTAATATTACCAGCTACTCCTGGCTATGACATTTTTACGGGTTATGGGATTATTGACGCCGGTGATGCGGTGCAGATGGCGTCGACCAAAGTTGTCTATCGTGATGGCGCGGCGTTTCAGGCTGGCGCCGGAGACAGACAGATTATTCAGGGCAATCACACGAGGACTTTCTGGAATAATCACGGTTTTAATGGCGGCCTCGCAAC
>JADFNA010000272.1 GCA_022563625.1 Candidatus Zixiibacteriota bacterium | reverse complement strand
CCATAGACTATTATGCCTGTAAAGTCTGCTCAGCCCAAACTCAAGGTTTTAATTGTCGAGCCGAATAAAAACCTGATAGTACCATACTCTTATTTACCTAGCTCATTTAAATTTATGCGTGTATATTCTACACAATTGGCGTTAAGAGAGCTAACCAGAATTACACCGGACGTGGTTTTTCTTAGTGGTAGTTTTTCTGCCTCAAAAACGGTCAGATTTTTAGAGGCCTTGAAGAATTCTTCCAGGTCTGACTTAATCCCACTAATCATCGTAGTCGATCTATCACACAGGCTCAACTTTGTACCTGGTACTTCGTGGGGTGGCAAGATAGCTGTCATAGATTCATTTGTCTCCAGGAAAGAGTTCCGCTCTACAATAAGTAGAGTTTTGAGAACTTGATAAGTGCCATTATACTAGATGATAAGTGGCTGCCGCAAAAAGAAAATTCCGATCACAACTTTTATGGTCACCGAGGACCCTTACCTGCGCAGTTTTGTCGAACGCCTGACAGAGCTGAACCGGGGCAGGGCGTACTTTACCTCAGTCGACCGCCTGGGCGAATTTGTCATACACGATTTTATCACCCAGCGGCGGCGCAGAAGTTAACGCCGAGTCCATCCTCAATATCCGCTAGCACCCCATCCCAACCGGGCCGCAGAGAGGCGCCGCGCCTCCGGCAAAGATGCGTGCGATCAAAAAGGTGACATCTGCAATGTTAACTGAACCATTGCCATTTGCGTCAGCCTCTGCGCAGCAGGGCGGAGCGGACCCGCCGGCGAAGATTCTGGCGATGAGAAACGTGACATCGGCGATGTTGACACTTCCGCCATTGTTGGCGTCACCGGGTACGTCACAACATCCGGGACATGGGTTCGGTATCAATGGACAGGCGTCGATGCCGTCGACTTCACCGTCACCATCAGTATCCGGGTTCAAAGGATCAGTGCCGTGTATATTTATCTCTTCGGAGTCGGTCAGCCCGTCGCCGTCTGTATCAGCCAGAAGCGGGTCGGTGCCGTGCACATTCACTTCATCACCGTCGGATAGACCATCGCCGTCAGTGTCGGCATCCAGCGGGTTGGTGCCATGTATATTGATTTCCGCGCCATCCGTGAGGCCATCCGCGTCAGTATCAGCCAGAAGCGGACTTGTGCCGTGTACGTTTACTTCAGCGCCGTCGGTCAGGCCATCGCCATCGGTGTCAGGATTCAGCGGATCAGTGCCGTGTATATTAACCTCATCGCCATCATTCAGGCCATCGCCGTCCGTGTCGGGGTTATTCGGATCTGTTCCGTGGATATTAATCTCATCAGCGTCAGATAACCCATCGCCGTCAGTATCCGGTGAGGCGACAAAAATTGTGTCTTTCATAGTAAGAGCGTGTACGGTGCAAAGGTACGGAAAAGGGCCGGGACCATCTGCGGCCGTGAATACAACATCGAAAGAATCCGCCACAAACATTAACCCCGAACTCCATGACTTTGGCGAACCGAATGTCGAAGTTGTAGTGTGAAAGATCCCGCCTGTCATTTTCCAACGCACAGTGTCCCCCGGACTCACGGTCGTCTTGTTCGGGGTGAACATGAAGTTTGTCATACTGACGTTATGAACTGTTGAATGAGCGCTTACGGGCGCAAGAATCAACGAGAATGATACAATCAACAAACGCGACATCGGTTTCATAATTCAGGTCCTTTCATAAATTGCCTGATTGCGTTTCCGCACGAGAAATCCATTCGTGCCGGCCAAATATCCGCCCATCTACACGGGAAGTCAGGCGCCGGCTGTGCGAGGTTTCGGCAACCCGGCAGATAAGAGTAATATGCGTGACCAATCAGTACTTGTCCAGAGAAATATTATCGCTATATTCGTGCCGGAGGACCACTCATCTAGCGCTCATATAGCGTACTATATCCATGGCAAACAACATTCACAATTCGACACTCACGAAATTATTCGTTGCTGCGCTTATAGTTATAGCGTCCTCGGCGGGTTGCCAGCAAAATAAAGTGAGAATACAACATACATATTGGCCGGATGGACAAATGCGGGAGGAATGGACAGAAGTTAGGGATGACACCCGGCAGTGGCGGAAAGGTGGACCCTACACCGCATATTACGAAAGCGGCAGGGAGAGGGAACAAGGGCAATATGAGCGCAACATGAGGAATGGACGCTGGCGTTTCTGGTATGATTACGAGAGGGGCTTTCTGCTAATGCGCGGGGAATATATTGCTGGAGAAATGGATGGCGTCTGGGAGTTCTGGATGGACCCTGCGCATCATATGTCAACAACACATTCCGATTCCATCTATACTAATTCCAGTGGCGTCGAGGATTCGGCCCTCACAGCGCACACTGCGCATCAGTTGAAACCACATAAGCGAGAATCCTACAAAGCTGGCAAATCACACGGCTTGTGGATTAGCTGGCATTCCGACCATCAAATCGCGGACTCTGCCAATTATGTCGAAGGCAAACTTGAGGGGAAAGTAGTCACCTACTTCCGCGACGGCTTACTCGCCTCCGAAGCGCATTATGCCGCAGGAGCGCTCGTCGGCGAATTGAAGCTCTGGGACAAGCAGGGGAATCGAATTGAGTGAACGAAGACTGTTTCCCATGACCTAACGTTGTTAGACGCGCGAATAAAGTAGGTCGAAATCCTTGTGGTTTCGACATTCCCTCTGACGTCAGATTTTCGCTAACACCCCATCCCGGCCGGGCCACAGATTGGCGCCGGGCCGCCGGCGAAGATACGCGCGATTAAATACGTCACATCTGCTATGTTCACCGAACCGCTGCCGTTTGCGTCACCCTCCTCGCAACATGGCGGAGCGGCCCCGCCTGCGAAGATTCTGGCGATGAGAAATGCTATATCAGTGATACTAACTTTCCCAGAAGAGTCGCCGTTTGCGTTACCTGCAGTAACACAACAGGACGGCGGAAGAATTGTCACACTGCCGGAGAATACTTCATGGGTTAACGTCGTACCGTTCTGATCGGCGAAGTTTGTATGATCTGGAGCATCAACGACTTCGATGATCACCGTACGACCAAACATTGTATCAGGCATTGGAACAAGGGTTGCAATTAAATAAAGTAGTATGCCGCCGGACTGAGGGGCTAAATTCTGATTGAACGGCGGTGACAGCGAATTCGCGATACCTACAATTTTCATATCCAGAGCTTGCCCCCCGAGACTTACTACACTCAATTGCCAACCCGAAATGAGCGTTCCGGAGGTATCAAACGATCCCCCTTTCTTCACTTCAACCAGCTCTTCTGAGAAAAAGTCGTATCCACCAGAGGTGTCAATAACAAGTTCTGAGTCGATGCAGGCCGGCCAGATTCCGGACAGACAGTTCCAATAGAGAGTATCATAAAGGGAGTCGATGGTCGTCTCGAATTTTATCATATTTGGTCTATGGAGCCTGAACCAGACTTCAAAACCCACAAGAGTGTCTCCGGGATTGTCGAGCCAGACCGGTATTGTCACCGTCGCAGAGTCCGGGGATACCGAAACCGTGTCAACACGGAGAGTGATCTGCGCCTGTGCGTCTGCGGTGTTTCTTCCGGCGCTGAGCAATACAACGCCGAGAATCACTCCGAGGCACAAACTGCGAAATCTTAATTTCATAGGGATAAAATTCATAGGGTTACGTGTTCGGTTAGATCGTTCGTTTTTCTCC
>JADFNA010000271.1 GCA_022563625.1 Candidatus Zixiibacteriota bacterium | reverse complement strand
GGGGTGGCTAAGTCAACACAGAGCACCGGATGTCAGCGGATAGAGGATGAAAACGAAGTCGGGAAACCTCGGAAGGGCTGAAGGCGGCTTGTACACCAATGCCCTTAGGCCGTGGAGTCTTCCGAAAAAAACTGGTATTGGTCGATCACCGCCGCGAGACCCACGCGATTGCCTTCCAGCTCATCGCGCCGGACCAAATGCCCTTTTCCGCGCAACACAATCCCGGATCCCTTGATGATCGTGGAAGGCAACTGTACCTCAAACTCGATCCTGGCGTCTGGCTGGTCTTGAGGCCCTACCAGCAGGTACAGGCCGGAACTGCTCATATTAGCGCCGCCGAATGGGCCGATCTGTTTGTCGTGGCCCCGGTCACCG
The DNA here is from genome assembly GCA_022563625.1 of Candidatus Zixiibacteriota bacterium. GTDB lineage: Bacteria > Zixibacteria > MSB-5A5 > GN15 > JACZUZ01 > JADFNA01. The sequence continues at coordinate 3,324 of JADFNA010000271.1, read as the reverse complement.
CCAACCTGCTGGGCAAAGTCGCTGCGGGTATCTCCGATGACGCGCTGACGACGACACTCTGCGCATACAGCGGGCCGGTTATGCTGGCCCCGGCGATGAACAGCAACATGTATCTAAACCCGGTCACCAAGAAGAACCTGGCTTTCCTGCGTTCGATCGGCTACACCATAATTGATCCCGAGGAAGGCGAGATGGCCTGCCACACGGTGGGGATCGGACGGATGGCCGAACCCGAGGCGATATTCTCACGCATCGCCGCCTTCCTCTCTGAGAAAAAAACCCCGAAGCGCAAATCACGCGCAAAACCCCCGGCGGAAACTGACACGGCGTTTGCTCTGGCCGGACGCAAAGTCATAGTCACGGCCGGTCCCTGCCGCGAAAAACTGGACCCGGTGCGTTATATCTCGAATTACAGTTCCGGCAGAATGGGCTATGCGCTGGCGGCCGCCGCGCGCGGGGCCGGGGCCGATGTGACACTGATCAGCGGTCCGACCGAACTTGCCCCGCCTGATAATGTCGCGTTCATCGCCGTTGAATCAACATCGGACATGCTTGAGGCGGTTATGGCGCATATTGATAGCGCCGATGCGCTGCTGATGGCCGCCGCTCCGGCGGACTATGCGCCACTCAATGTGGCAGCCGAGAAAATCAAAAAACATGACAGCGCACTGCATCTGGAGCTGGCGCCGACAGCGGACATTCTCAAACAGGTCGCTAAGCGCAAACATCCGGGGCTGGCTGTTGTCGGTTTCGCGTTGGAGACGGAAAACTTGATCGAAAACGCAACCAGGAAACTCAAAGACAAAACGCTTGACATGATTGTTGCCAATTCAGCCGCTCAGAGCGGATCGGGACCTGGCGCGTTGTCAAATCAGGCCACGATTATCAGCGACAGCGGACAAATCACGGAGTTGCCGCTCATGCCCAAGCGTGAACTGGCTGATAAAATTATCACTCTGCTGGCTGAAAAAATCCGCCAGCCACAGATAAAGTAACCCGAACCGAATCTCAGATTGTTCGTATTGGCTGGCGGATGGCGCTATCGTGACTGAAACAAAGGCCAACAACAATCTGGCTGAACTGCTGCGCAGAAGCGCGCGTACCGGATTCGCTACCAACTCGCCCCTAATACTGGACCGTAAACGCATCAGCCGTCTGGCGGCAGAGCGGCGGCAGAAAATCTCCGAGTCTATCGCCGACGCCGCTTCGAATGGAAGCGAAACCTCTGACACAAGAGAGACAACTATGCCTGCCCGGAATATGTCCACAAAATCATCGGACCTGTTTACCGAAACCACCGGAATTGTAATTGGTGACACACAACAAGCGACCTATGCCTCGCTGGACAAGTTCAATCGGGACATTTGCGAATGCCAGAAATGTCCTCTGGGGAAGACACGATTGAACTTTGTTTTCGGTGTCGGAAACCCAAACGCGGACCTGATGTTTATCGGCGAGGCGCCGGGCAGAAATGAGGACGAACAGGGCGAACCGTTTGTGGGCCGGGCCGGGCAGTTGCTCGACAAAATTCTGGCGGCGATCAATTTAAAACGCGAAGACATTTATATCGCCAACATTCTCAAGTGCCGTCCGCCGGGTAACCGCGACCCGCAGCCGGAAGAAATGGCCGAGTGCTTTCCATATCTCAAAGAACAGATCGCCCTGATTCAGCCGAAAATCATCTGCGCTTTAGGCCGAATCGCCGCCCAGGCCCTGCTGGATACGAAAACCCCGCTGGGAAAACTGCGCGGGCAGTGGCATTCGTATCAAGGTATTCCGCTCAGAGTCACCTATCATCCGGCGGCCCTGCTCAGAAACCCGGCCTTCAAACGGGTCTGCTGGGAAGATATTCAGATTGTCCAGGCGGAATTCGCGCGCTTGGCCGGTTGAGCGCATTCCCGCGCGCCTCTGGCGCCCGTATCAGAGATTGCTTATCATCCTTGTAGCATGGCTTCCGGCACGTCAAATCCAGAGAGAGATCCCACCTTTAAGGGCAAAACATCCAGTCGAGGACCATTTGAGATCCCAAGTGATGTGCTTCCTCCTTATTCGTTAGAAGCCGAACAGGCAACTCTAGGCGCCGTACTGAAAGACTTTAATGTTCTCAATTACGTAATTGATTCAATCCCGAAATCTGAATTCTTTTTTTCAACAAACCACCAAGCGATTTACGGGGCGTGTCTTCATTTCTTTCTGAGATCAGAACCATTTGATATTACGATAGTTGCTGAGCGCTTATCGCAGACCAATGAACTTGAAAGGGTTGGCGGCCGTCATTATTTAGTTGAGTTAGTAGAGGGAATCGCGACAACAGCAAATGTTGGCTCATACGCAAAAATTGTTAAGGACAAGTACTCTCTAAGAACTCTAATGTTTGCTTGTAATTATTTGATTAGAGAGTGTTATAGCCAAGAACTTCCGGTCGATGACGTTCTAGAGGAAGCTGAAAAGCGAATTTTCGCTATTTCCGATATGAGAATGACAATTGAGTTTTCCTCACTCGAGTCGCTATTGCCGCATACATTTAAGCAGATGGAAAAGTTCCAAGAGACCGAGGGAGGGATTGCCGGGTTGAAAGTAGGCTATGACTCTATTGACGAGATGACTGGCGGCCTGCATCCTGGAGAGTTCATCGTTATCGCTGGTCGCCCGTCAATGGGGAAATCTGCTCTTGCCATGAACATAGCAGAAAACGTTGCGGTGACCACAAAGAAAGCTGTCGGAGTATTTTCCCTCGAGATGTCGAAAGAGGCACTTGCGTTAAGAGTGCTCTGCGGAAAAGCGCGCATTTCTCAACACTTGCTCCGCACCGGGAAAATGCGTGACTCTGATTGGCAGCGGCTTGCCCAGGCTGCAGGGCCACTTTCCGATTCTCCTATCTTCATTGATGACAGCGGCACCATGACACCGCTCGAAATGCGCGCAAAAGCCAGGCGGCTAAAATCGAAGCACGATATTAGTTTACTTATCATAGACTATATGCAGATGATGCACGGAACCGGACGACCCGAAAACCGTCAGCAGGAAATGTCAGTGATTTCGCGCAGTATGAAAGCGCTGGCCAAGGAGCTGGCGATTCCCGTTATCGCCTGCAGCCAGCTTTCGCGCCAGGTGGAACAGCGCGGGACCGACCGTCGCCCGCAACTCTCTGATTTGCGCGAGTCCGGCGCGATTGAACAGGATGCCGATGTTGTCATGTTTGTCTACCGTCAGGAATACTACACACATCACGATGATCCGAAATTCCCCGAAGTCGAGGGCAAGGCCGAAATAATAATCGCGAAACAAAGAAACGGCCCTATAGGAACATGCCATCTGACATTC
>JADFNA010000270.1 GCA_022563625.1 Candidatus Zixiibacteriota bacterium | reverse complement strand
CACACGATAAGCCTCCTGTAAACACCACAGCGGAAATGTGTCGTTATCACCGGAGGTAAACAGGATGCCGTTTTCTGGAACAGTTTGGATGATGTTATCCGCGTAGTCATACGGCAGGTAATTGTTCGAACGGTCGTTGACAAACCAGTTGTGCTGCAGCGGAATGAACGACAGACAGCCGAGGGCCGAGGCAGCCAGTACCGCCTTCTTCCGCATTGGCTCGGTCACATATGTGCGAATCATCTCCATCAAGGCCGCCACCCCCAGGCCGATGGCCAGGCCGAAAAAGATAAAGGCAGTTGTGAAAAAATAATCCCTGTTGCGCACTTCCAGGTATCCGTCATTGGTAGCCCTGTTATACATTATCCCATCGGCGAAATTCATATACAGAATCAACCCGACCGATCCCAATAGACACATGATAAAAAATGGATAGCCGATTTCCAGCCTGCGGCGCATCATGAAATAGATTCCCAGAGCGCCGAGAAGGAAAAACGGCACAAATGCGGCGCGTCCGGGAGAATACTGTTCCTCGAAATAACTCCAGAACCCCATATGCGGGTGGCGCCCGAACTGGTTTTCGAACAATCCCCGCCGTTTGAACATGCGCTCGGTCATTGATGTTGAACCATATTGCTTGCGCTCGAGAAAATCGACGAATGTCTGAAAATCTTTGGACGGGTTATTTTCGTCAATGCGCGGATTGACCGCCGAACGCACCGGGATAAACAGATTAACCGAAAACCCTATCAGCGCCATAGCAATAATCACCAGCGCCGAACGCCAGGACGAGCGCGGTACGATGCGCCCGTAAATCAGCGCAAAAGCCGTTGCGCCAATCAGGCCAATGACAAACGGCCAGAAACCGACCATAATACCGGCCACCGAGGCCAGAGCCACAACCCAGGGTATATTGATATTGTGAAAAATTTTGATGGCCATCAGCGCAAACAGTACAACTGATATTATCATAAATACGTTATATCCGTTGGCAACACCGCCGTATGACAGGAGCGTAATGAGCGTTAATTCTATGACAAAGAAGCTGCATAAATATATCCAGTTGATTTCATCTGAGTCTTTTCTAATAACAAAGAAAATTGCAGCAACAGGTATCACCAAGAACGCCGCCATATGAATGCCGACACCAAGCATTCCCAGATACAGCGCCAGAGCCAGATAGCGAAATGATTTCGGGTGGCCCCGGCTTTCATAGAATAACAGGCACATCCAGAAAATCGCCACATTCAGCATCATTGTCAGGCCATACACTTCGGCTTCGACGGCATTGCCCCAATTCGTGCGCGAAAAAGCCAAAAAGAAAGCGCCGGTCAATCCACCCACATAACTGATCAGACGCGTAGTGAAATTCCACTCGGTCCGTTGATACCACATTTTAATCATGCGGGCCACAACCAGATAGCCGAACATGGCCGTAAACGCAGACGACAACACGGATATTATGTTCACCCGCAAACCAATATCAGCCGCCCAGGGAATGACAGAAAACAAACGCCCGATCATCACAAACAGGGGCGATCCCGGCGGATGCGGTATGCCCAGAATATACGAACAGGCGATAAACTCGCCGCAATCCCAGAATGAAACAGTGGGCTGGACAGTCATCCAGTACACCCAGCCGCTGGCGAGTGCGACAAATACCGCCAGGGCGACATTCACCCGGTCGGTCCGCTCAGGTTTTGAATAAGTTGGGCCGGGAAATTTTCCGCTGACCAGTGTTGGGCTTGTCTGATGCAATTTCATCTCCTAAAGCGCAGGCAGTTGTGAGCCGATATCCGATATGAACCAGCCCCGGCCAAATCCAGGCCGGCAACCGCGAGAGCGAATGTCAGTCGGCGGAGGGCAAAAGTCAAATAAAGCCGGATTCCGGGCAAGCGGGCTGGGTTGAATGAGGATTGTCTGAAATCTGAGACGCATTTGGAAGTATTTTTTGAAAGTGTTTTGGAAAGTATTTTTGGAAAGAAATTTTGAAGGTAACGTTGTAAGTAATCTTAAAAGTTATCTTGAAAGTAATGAGGTCACGATGTTTATCTGGGTATTTGTTCTATTCTGTCTGAGTTCAGTAGCTTTTATCGATTCTGTCTACAACTTGGGTGAGATATTCCGCCAGGTCAACTCGGTGATGTTTCTTCTGGTCTCGATGGGACTTTTAGTGCGCACGACGACATTGAAACGCCGTGGACGCCTGGAGAACTACAAAACTCGAGTTGGCCATCTGGAACGGGACATCAAGTCGCTGTCCAATAGCAAACAGGGGATCGATTTCTAAATCCATCTGCGGAGGTTTCCTGATGGCTACGCCTCGGAAACCGCTTTTGTTTTTTTGGACTTATCCTCGCCGGCAGCCTCTTTTAGCTTCTTGCGCAATTCCGCCGCAAACGGATACGTTCCGTAATTTTTCAACAACGATCGATAAATTGCAAACGCCTGTATTCTCTTCTCAGGATCAGAGAGATAGATATCGCCCTTGAGTTTGCCGGCATAGGGCGCAAAATAGCTTTCCGGAAACCGTTCGCCGATTGCGTTAAAATATTCCAGCGAGCGGAGCGTGTCTTCAAGCTTGAGATAAATCTTCCCCAGATCTAACAGGGCCACATCAGCCAGCGTCGTATCCTCGTGGTCCGCCATAAGCGCCAGGGTCTGAATCAATGAATCCTGCAGGCGGCGCTCCCTAAAATACTCAGCCCGCGCATAAAGGTTCAGCAATTCCGGATCGCCTTCGGCGCCCTGCTGCAGGACCATCATGGCCTGCAGAGCATCGTTGACATACAGTCCCCGTGGATAACGCGTGATCAGGCGTTTGAATTCGGACCCGGCCGAATCCAACAGCGCTTCAAACAAACTCAGCCGCGCGAGGTAATATCCGGCCTGTTCTGTTAGATCTGCGTTGGTGCGCAGACGGCACAGGTCTTCGAGTCGCTGCCGGGCGCCTGACATATCACCGTCGATAATATCAAGCAGCGCCAGCTTAAAGCGCGCCTGCAAACGCCAGGCGCCGGGCCGGGGAATGTTGGACACGGTCTCAAACAGGATACGCGCTGTATCATAACGCGCAAGGTCATCCATCATGATCTCGCCGGAAACGTAAAGCGCTTCGGCCCGGTCGCTTTCGACAACCGCCTCGCGATTTAGTTTCTCAAATACCGCCAGAGCGCCATCCCAGTTTTTTTGCCGGCGCAGAGAGCGGCCCAGATAAAAACTGGTGGCCGAACTGAGCGGCGACGACGCTGCGGGTCCGGCGGGACCCGTTCCAGCTGGAGATCGTGCCCCGGGCGAGCTGTCCGGACACGGGGGAGGCTGTTCTTCTCCCCAACGATGTGAAGGCGGGTGAGGAGATGATGTTCTCCTGTGATCATCGCCACAAGGCCACCTACGAATTTGGGGCATGGGCCCTGGAGTAAACAAATGGAACGCCTGAATCTCGAAATTCTGCGGAACCGGTTCAACGCCGCCGCAGATTCGGTCCGGATGATCAACCTGCTTTCTCCCACGTGAGCCGTCTGCGTCTACGGGCACGGGGTTGTCCGAGGGATCTGCGAGGAAGTGAAGGAACCAGGCTTGGTGGGATTCGACATCTGGCTCCCGATGATGGACGGGGATACCGAGGAGACGGCCCGGCAGGCCGCCGATGCGTTCGGGGATGATCGCGTGTCCCAGGCCTGGTATGCCGATCGACGACTTGCCAACG
>JADFNA010000269.1 GCA_022563625.1 Candidatus Zixiibacteriota bacterium | reverse complement strand
TCGTACACCATCTCGATGACCATAGAAAGCGTGTGATGATTAATGATTTCTATCACTGCCGTATCCTGGCGAAATTTTCCAAACGCCGACAGGTCCGCGCGGAAGGGGTAGGTCCCGATAGGCAGGGCCGTTTTCATGTCTGCGACGACTGTGGCTGAAAAGTCTGTCCGGACCGGCAGCTTCCCCGCGTTCGTCTTAATTTTCGGCTTGTTTGAAAGCGACCCGCCGCTGCGGCCGCTGAAAACTATCAACTCGAAGGCCACCGAATCGCCCGGCGCTATTATCGTGTCGGACAGGGGCATCTGGGCGCAGGGGCATGAACCGTCTGTCCACTCAACTATCAGATCGCTCGAGCCTGTTGAGTGCAGCCAGTATTGAAAATTCAACTCGCTGTTCATGGGAACAACGCCAAAGTCAATCGCCGGATTCGAGATTGTCAACCTGGGTGTTGCATCTGCAACAGAGACAAAAAATGCCGCCAGCCCCAAGACCAGTCCCAGCTTCACATACCGCGCTCCCTGTGACGCTGAGGACTTGAGCGCATTTGCCTTCGTGGTTTTTACCTCAATCTTCTCCATAGTGTTTCCTCTTGCTTATATGCGGAGCAAGTATAATCTGTTCCGTGGCAAATGCAAATGTTAGGCGCCCCGAACGGCTATAATCGGACGTCCCGGAAATATTCTCTCACCTTTTTTGAGGCGCCAAGAAGCCGTGTTACGTACTATAAATCTATGACAAGCTCGGTGGCGCCATTACGCGCGGACAGTATTAGCAAAACGTATCGCGGCGTATTGGGGGGCAAGGGCATTCAGGCCCTCAAGGGAGTGTCGTTGGAACTAAAGCCAGGTGAGATTTTCGGCCTGCTAGGTCCGAATGGCGCCGGAAAGACCACTCTGGTCAAAGTGGCTTTGGATATACTCTCTGCTGACAGCGGCCAATGCTGGCTATTTGGTCTGCCGGCCAAGAACGCCAGGACACGCTTGCGAGTTGGCTATTTGCCGGAAAACCATCGATTCCCCCCGCGCTTGACCGGTCGCGGCCTGCTGCAGCTGACCGGGCGATTGCATGGAATGGCTGACGATCAAATTAACCGCAGGGCCGATGAACTTCTCGAACGGGTAGGCATGTCTCGCTGGGCAGGGACGAGGATCACCAAGTACAGCAAGGGCATGGCCCAGCGCGTCGGCATCGCACAGGCCTTGATACACGATCCGGACCTGGTGATTCTGGACGAACCCACTGATGGAATTGATCCGGTAGGACGGGCGGAGGTCGGCGAGATCATCCGTGAACTAAAATCCGCAGGAAAAACGGCCCTGCTCAACTCTCATGCTCTGGCTGAGATTGAGCAAATATGTGATCGAGTGGCGATACTGCATAAGGGCGAAGTATTGCGTGTCGGCGATGTAAGCGAGATGACAGCCATAGGTTTGCAATATGTCCTAACCGGGTCGTTTGGCGTGCTGACCTCGGACCCGCCGCCGGAGGTGGCGGTCGCGCTGGAAAAATCTGACGAACGTCTGGTGGTCAGGGTTTCGAGCGAGGATAAACTCGACCAGCTGACTGATTGGCTGCGCTCTCGTGGCGCGTCTATCAGGTCTCTGACACAGCGTAAACACACGCTCGAAGAAGTGTTCATGGAAATGATTGACAAAGGGAAAGGTCCGGGCTGACACCGCCGAATCGGGATAAATCATTTGAGATGTTTCGAGGTGTATTCTTATATTTGATGCAGTCTGTCCTGCGCAGCAGGATTATGTATGCCTATATCGTGACGCTCCTGCTGGGCCTAGCGCTGCTTTATTTCGCAGATCCGGTACTGAAAGAGATTAGTTTGGCGCTTGACGCAAACACGCTCACCGCCAAAAGCCGCGACCTGATATCCAGTTTCGCTTCAGCCCTGGTGTTTTTTGCCGTATTCGTCATGAGCCGGCGCATTCCGGCCATGATTGGCCCGGGTACAGCCGGGTATTTCCTCTCCAAACCGCTCAGCCGGACCCGGCTGTTGACCTACACGCTGCTTTCCTCCATGATAGTCAATGCGTCTATCATCGGCCTGTGTATGGCGATTTTCGGCGCGGCCTTGTTGATTATACTTCCGGCAGGGCCGTCGGGCGCTGATATCGCGCTGCAGATTTCGCTCGAAATTCTGGTCCTGATGATATATGCGCCGATTCTGTTTTTCCTGGGCCTTCTCACCCGGTCCGGTTCGTATGCCTTTATGATTTGTTTCACAATCTGGCTGGTGGCTTGGGTCTTACCCGGCCGCGAGGGATTTCTCATGTTTTTCAATAGCGACATTCTCTCGGCTCTGGCTGATGCTCTCTACTATGTCCTGCCCAAAAGCTCAAAAATAGTGGAATTCGCTTATCCCAGGGTATCAGGACTTCAGGCCGGGCTTGACTGGATGCCAATCTGGAGCTCCGCCCTGAGCGCACTGGGGGCATATGGCCTCGGAATAATCCGCTTCAGACGGATGGACCTTTAGCCGTAAAGACTGCCCTTCGTTTCACTTTTCCTGTCAATTCAATCGGTTGCCCAATCGGTCCCGGCTGTGTACATTTCCGATTGAATCTGGAGTGGCGCCGGGCGCAGACTGATTTGTTATGACCAAGACGATGATGAACCGGGCCACTATAAACTAAGCCGCTATGAAGCAATACACAGACGAAGAAAAAGAAAAGATACTTGAGCCGTTTCGCATTGCGCTCAAAATCGAACGTGAGGGCAAGAAGTTTCTGCTCGAAGCGGCCGCCAAATCCGAGCATCCGGCGGCCAAACGCACCTTTGAATTTCTGGCCTCTGAGGAAGACATTCACGCCGCGAAAATCCAACGCATGTACCAGGCGATCGCCGACAGCGGAGAGTCGATTGACCCCGACGCCGATGAGGAAGAGTCCAAGGAGAAGATCAAAAAATTCAACGAACGTTTGGCTGAGCTTAAAGATTCGGTGAGCGCCAGCGTGCGCGACATTGAAGCCTACAAGACAGCGTTGGAGATGGAAGAGGACACCGAACAATTTTACCGCGACAGAATCGCAGAGACTGATGACGCAAACATCAAACAGATTTACCGCTACCTGATTGCCGAAGAGGAGGCCCATTCGGTGATGCTCAAGTCCTGCATGGATTTCATGGAAAGCCCCTCCGAGTGGTTCAAAGACCGCAAGGGCGGGTCTTGATTTGTGAGCGCCATGTATCCGTTCAAACAGCGCTTCGATTTGTTAGCATAAGGGATGAAAAATGTCACCAACAGATCAACTGATTGAAACTAAAGATGAGCGATTGGGAGAGCTGCTTGAGTTTTTGCGCTTTCCCTCGGTTTCGGCGCAAAGTACGCATAATGATGACGTTCGCCGCTGTGCCGAGTGGGTTAAGGATAAGCTGAATACGATAGGGCTGAAAGCGGAACTTCACACAACCGCCGGTCATCCGATAGTTTTCGCCGAGCGGCATGTGTCTGATGATTTACCGACTGTCTTGATCTACGGGCATTATGATGTCCAGCCCCCCGAGCCGCTGGAATTGTGGGAAAGCCCACCGTTTGAGCCAGCTGGATGAAACGACTTGCATCGTGCAGCGATGCCAGATCCGGCGTGGTGATCAACAGCACCCCGACGCCGCTAAAGACCGCGGAAAGCACAAACACCGGATAGAAGGAGCCGGTTACGTAGATGATTAGGCCGGCCAGGAGCGTGGTCACCGCATGACCG
>JADFNA010000268.1 GCA_022563625.1 Candidatus Zixiibacteriota bacterium | reverse complement strand
ACCTCCGGTATTGGCGGCCATCGGTCCGCAAAGCATACTTGAAGGGGCCAATCTTACTATTGGCGTTTCGGCAACTGATGTTGACGGTGTCACACCGACGCTCAGCGCAACTCCGCTTCCGGCCGGAGCGTCGTTCACCGATAACGGAGACGGAACCGGGTCATTCACCTGGACGCCGGACTTCACTCAAAGCGGGACATTTAATGTGACATTCAGCGCCAGTGACGGTCTGGCATCCGACAACGAGGTTGTCACTATAAGTGTAACCGAAGCCGGCAACCAGCCTCCGGTTCTGGCTGCAATCGGAGCGCAAGTAACAACCGAGGGTATAGTTCTCGCGTTTGGCGTATCAGCCAGCGACCCGGATGGAACTGTACCGGCGATAACCGCATCACCGATTCCTTCGGGCGCAGTGTTCATCGACAACGGAAACGGCACAGCATCGTTTAGCTGGACCCCAGATTTCACCCAGGCGGGTACATTCAATATCACCTTCAGCGCCTCCGACGGAATTCTCACGGATGGCGAAACAGTGACGATAACAGTTATCGAAGCGGGCAACCAGACACCGACACTGGCGGCTATCGGAGCGCAGGTTGTCAATGAAGGAATCAATCTTGCCTTCCCGATAAGTTCAAATGATCCTGACGGCACATTCCCGGTAGTGACAGCCGCGCCTCTGCCCGCCGGAGCGGCGTTTATAGACAATGGCGATGGATCGGGTTCATTCGATTGGACGCCGGGCTTTACGCAGAGCGGCTTGTATTTGATAACATTCGTTGCCTCCGACGGTGCGCTGGCTGACAGCGAAGTGGTGTCAATTACTGTAAACGAAGTTGGCAATCAATCACCAGTTCTGGCGGCAATCGGGCCGCAGAGTACCACTGAAGGACAAACACTCGCATTTGGAGTTTCCGCGACAGATCCGGATGGCACAATTTCGATACTGAGCGCCGTCAATCTGCCTTCCGGCGCAGTCTTTACTGACAATGCGAACGGGACCGGTTCGTTTAATTGGTCCCCGGATTTCACGCAAAGCGGCACATTCTCCGTAACATTTATCGCAGCCGACGGATTGTTGGCTGACAGCGAACTTGTCAGCATCATCATTTTTGAAGCAGGTAATCAGATCCCTGTATTGGCCGCTATCGGGTCGCGAAGTGTTTCCGAAGGAGCTAATCTTATCATCGCTATATCCGCCGCTGATGCAGACGGTACAGTCCCGTTTTTAAGCGCAGCCCCGCTGCCGACCGGAGCGCTGTTCACTGACAACGGTGATGGGACAGGAACATTTGATTGGACGCCTGACTTTACCCAGGGGGGAACATATTCGGTGACCTTTGTCGCTTCTGATGGTGTGGCAGCTGACAGTGAAGCTATCCTTATCAGTGTGACCGAAGCCGGCAACCAGGCGCCGTTGCTCGCGGCCATCGGCCCCCAGAGTGTTTCCGAAGGCGCCCTGCTAAACTTTGGCGTGTCAGCCAGCGATCCGGATGGAACAACACCGGTTCTCAGCGCAGTCAGCCTTCCAGTTGGCGCATCATTCGTTAACAATGGCGACGGCACAGGATCGTTCGCCTGGACGCCTGATTTCACCCAAGCGGGTACATTTAACGTCACGATTAAAGCAGCAGACGGTGTTTTGACTGACAGCGAAATCGTTACGATCACCGTACTCGAGGCCGGAAATCAGAGTCCGGCGCTGGCGGCGATTGGCTCGCAGAGCGTGACCGAAGGCGCCAATCTAAACTTTGGCGTTTTGGCAACAGATCCGGACGGAACCACGCCAAATCTGACTACCTCGGCGCTTCCGCTTGGGGCGGTGTTTACTGATAATTTCGACGGTACTGGTACATTTGACTGGACGCCTGATTTTACCCAATCCGGTGGCTTTACTATCACCTTCCTTGCTTCCGACGGCCTCGCGACTGACAGTGAGGATGTCACTATTACAATTATAGAAGCAGGAAATCAAACACCTGTTCTGGCTGCCATCGGCGCGCAAAATATCACCGAAGGCGCTTTACTCAATATCGCAGTCAGCGCAACTGATCCGGACGGATCGACACCGGGACTGAGCGCCGCGCCACTTCCTTCCGGAGCAATTTTCACTGATAACGGCGACGGCACCGGATCATTCGACTGGACGCCGGGCTTCACCCAAAGCGGCGTGTTCAATGTCACATTCGTTACCACAGACGGACTCGTCTCTGACAGCGAAGAGGTGACAATAACGGTTATAGACGCCGGTAATCAAACGCCGGTTCTGGCGCTGATAGGCCCGCAGGGAACGAACGAAGGCGTTTTGCTGAGCTTTGGTGTTTCGGCTACTGACGCAGACGGGACCACTCCGATTCTGAGCGCCCTGAATGTTCCATTGGGCGCAGTCTTCACTGACAACAACAATGGCACAGGCTCTTTTGATTGGACGCCGGATTTTACTCAGAGCGGAACATTTCTGGTAACCTTTATCGCCACAGACGGCACGGCCGCGGACAGTGAGATCGTTTCAATCACTGTCAATGAATTGGGCAATCAGGCGCCGGTACTTGCCGACATCGGAGCGCGGAGTGTCACCGAAGGCGCTAATTTGAATTTCTCTGTTTCCGCTACTGACGTTGACGCCACGATACCAAGCCTCAGCGTTGTCGCCCTGCCTCTTGGCGCCACGTTTGTTGATAATCTTAACGGCACAGGCGCATTCGACTGGTCGCCGGACTTTACCCAGAGCGGTGTATTCATTGTAACGTTTATCGCAAGCGACGGTATCTTGAGTGATTCAGAAATCGTCACTATCACGGCGCTTGAGGCCGGGAACCAATTGCCGGTCCTGGCCGCTATTGGAGTGCAGGCCACCACCGAAGGAGTGAATCTGACATTTGGCGTTTCGGCTTTTGATGTTGACGGCGCGGCCCTGACGTTGAGCGCCTCACCGCTGCCGACAGGGGCGATTTTCACTGATAATGGCGATGGGACAGGTTCGTTTGACTGGACACCGGATTTCACTCAGGGCGGCAGTTACATTATCAATTTCAAAGCGACTGACGACAGCCTGGCAGTAGATAGTGAACTGGTGACTATCTCTGTCGCTGAAGCCGGGAATCAGACGCCGGTCCTGGCCGCTATCGGCGCACAGACCGTCACTGAAGGAATTAATCTAACATTTGGCGCCAGCGCTTCTGATCCAGATGGCGCCACACCTGCGCTGAACGCAGTTTCATTACCCCCCGGCGCGACTTTCATCGATAACGCTGATGGATCAGGAACATTCAACTGGACACCCGGCTTTACGCAATCAGGCGGATATTTTGTGACAATAATCGCCACTGACGGAGTCGCGGCTGATTCTGAGATAGTGTCAATAACTGTTAATGAGGCCGGTAATCAACCACCTGTGTTAGCTGTAATCGGCCCGCAAAGTGTCACTGAGGGACAAAACTTGACAGTAAACGCCAGCGCCAGTGATCCTGACGGAACCTTTGCCGCTCTCAGTGTTGTCTCATTGCCGGTTGGAGCAGCGTTCACTGACAACGGAGATGGCACGGGCGCGCTGGTTTGGACACCGGACTTTACCCAGGCCGGAGTGTTCAGTGTGATTTTCTTCGCCTCCGATGGCCTTGCTATTGACAGCGAGATTGTGTCGCTGACCGTGGCCGAGGCTGGAAATCAGGCGCCGGTGTTGGCGACTATCGGCTCACGCAGTGTGCTGGAAGGCGTGAACC
>JADFNA010000267.1 GCA_022563625.1 Candidatus Zixiibacteriota bacterium | reverse complement strand
GGGGGATTTAGCCGATATATTGCGGCCCGAGAATACGCAGAAAATCATGAATACCAGCCAACAGAATACAGAGCGCCGCGGATTGTCTCGAATATCTGCAAAAGCCTGGCTCCCGCTCTGGCTGCTGCTCATCCTGGCGCTGGTCCCGGAAAGCAGAGGGTTTTTGGATGGGGCGCCAAGAGAGTATTATTACCAGCCCAAGCACAAAGAATTTTTGAGCATTCTGAGCGAGTATGATGATCTGCTCAGCGACATTATCCGCCAGCGTGGACTGCTAATTTGGGGCGAACAGACGGCGCCGTATTTTGAGAGTTTCGGTGAAACTCCGTTCGACGGCTTTTACCGGCGCGACTCTGTGTTTATTCAGCGCCGCGCCTACTGGCGCTCTTCACTGTTTGCCAGTGACCTCGACTTTATTGAAATCTCGCTTTACACGGTGGACGGCATCTATTCACTGCGGGAAACATACGCGATCAATCGGCAAAACAAGCGCTGGACAGTCATTGATTCGGCAGGGTTTCCGCTGTTTGAGCGTGTGATGGAGGTCAGCTCCGACAACGCTGATTCAAAGGACGGCCTGGGCAAGTTTCTGTTGACACTGCTGTCGTTTGCCGGCTATGGCTCGTATGACATACTGGGCACGGTCGACACTGTTTATCATGGAATAGATTTAGCTGAGGAGATTGATGATGACTTTTACCCGTTCAAGATCAAGAGAGTGGCCGATACAACTGTTGCAACATTCACGTCCAGTTTGCGCGGCGGAGTGGAAGTCTCCAGATGGAGCATCTCGTATTTTCCTGGCGGAATTCTGATCGACGAAAGCGAACAACTGATCACCTATATGGATCTGCCCGAATTAGCCGACAACGCGCAGGTAATTGAAGACACATCCGCCATCGCGGGACTGCTCTCTGATGTTGACATCCCCGAGACTACCCCGCCTGATTCAGCCAGCGCTGACAGTTTGGCCGGAGATGTTGTTACGGGATTGCCCGGGGGTGATGTCCGTCTGGCGGACCTGATCAGAGGCAGTCGGCCGCAACTAGCCGGTGGTTCGGTAAGCTATGAGATACTATCGTATAAACTGGCTGAAGTCCTGGTGGACACGGTTATTGAAAGTGGTCCGGAATTTGTCATCTTTTCTGAGCCGCAATACCCACCGACTGCGCTGGCGACTAACACGCCGGGTGTGGTTGAGTTGATGGTCAAAGTTGACAGCTCCGGACGCAGCCGTCAGGCTATGGTGGTCAAGAAATCCGGCGCGTCACTTGGTTTCGAAATGACCGCCCGCCGGGCCGCTGCGATGTGTACCTTTCGTCCGGGCCGCGTGGCCGGCCGGCCGGTTGATATGTGGCTGACATATCGGGTCACATTTTCACCCAACGATATACCGCAACCGGGCGCCAGTGCAGGACACACTATTGGGGACACGATGACACCGGACACATCGTCCGTTGATTCATTGGCCGACACAACATCTCCTGCGGCCACCGATTCACTGCTCACAGATACAGCGTCTTCAGACTCGGCAGTCTCAGACACAGTAATTTCTGATTCAGTTGTACCTGCAATCTCCGATACGCTGTCGGATTCGTTGCTTGATATGTTACCTGATACTTTGCTTGATACACTGGCTGATACGCTAACAGACACACTTGCCGGATCACCCGCTGATACTTTGCTTGACACACTATCTGACACACTATCCGACACATCCGCCACTCCGGCTGACAGCGCCAGCGGGGACAACTGAAGAGTGACTGGGAATTGATGACACTTAACAGTTTGATTGACCACGCCCTGCTCAAGAGTGAAGCTACCGAGTCAGAAATCCGCCGGGCCTGCCATGAGGCGATCAAGCATGAACTGTTCGGAATGGCGGTAAACCCGGCCTGGATTGAAATTGTGGCCGAAGAGCTGGCTGAAACACGGGTGCAAGTGATTGGCGTAGCCGGGTTCCCGCTCGGGGCAACATCGAGCGCCGCGAAAATCAGTGAAGCGCTGGGGCAAGTCAGGGCCGGCGCGCATGAAATCGACATGGTAGCGCAAATCGGCAGACTGGCGGCCGGTGAGTATACACTAGCCGAAAGCGAAATAAACGAAATGCGGCGTGAACTGCCGGCGGAGATTACTCTCAAAGTCATTATCGAAGCGCCTCTCCTGACTCAGGAACAACAGATCAGCGCAACCCGCGCTGTCATCAATGCCGGGGCGCAATTTGTGAAATCCGCTACCGGATTTTTTGGCGGCTCCAGCGAGGGAATCGTCCGAACATTATCTCAGGCCGCCAGCGGCCGGATCAAAGTCAAAATCTCCGGAGGTGTGCGTACACTGGCCCAGGCCGAACGGTTTGTCGAGCTTGGCGCCGATCGGCTGGGTTGTTCGGCCAGCGTGGCGATATTGCAGGAACGCCGGGAAAGAGCCGATGTCCAAAAAATCTGAGGGCGGGCCGGTTCAAACTGAGCCGCACAGCAAACGAGATTTTGTCGGTGTGACATTCTCCTGTTGCAATGTGTATTCGCGAATCTATCTGGATTCTGGCAAGTCACTTGTCTATGGCTGGTGCCCCCGTTGCGGAGCGCGAATTGAGATTACCATCTCACCGGACGGATCAAAAAGTCGCTTTTTTACAGCCGATTAGGACCGTTTGAGTCCGGCCAAACTTTTCTCGCTTGCCGTTCCCGCTGAACTGAGTATCTTGCCCGCCTATGGCCCTGCTCAAAGCCAAAATTGTCGTTGTTCCTCTGGGAGAAGTCGATTTCACTGTCGTCAACCGCCTGGCTACCGAAATCGGCCCGGTCTTTGACCGTTCGGTGGACATACTCAAGGGCATGAAAATGCCCGAGGAGGCCTATAATGTCATTCGCGGACAGTATTACGCCCGGGTCGTGCTCTCCAAGCTGGAGCGGGCCAAGGCTAACCAGCGTGAAAAAGTGATGGCGGTTTGTGAGGACGACCTCTATCTTCCCGAGGAAAATTATGTGATCGGCTATGGCGATCACCTCTCCGGCGTGGCTATGGTCTCGTTGTTCCAGATCCGCCAGGAGTTTTACGGGCTGCCCGAAGACGAAAGCAAAGTGTATGACCGGTTGTACAAAGAAGCGATTCATCATTTGGGATATGTCTTCGACGTTCCTTTTTGCCGTAACCAGCGCTGTGTGCATTACTCGAGCCAGACCATGATGGAAATTGACAACAAGAACTCACGCTTTTGTGACATTTGCAATCGGCAGTTGACAGGTAAAATCTAGGACACCGGCAGACGCCCAGGAATTTTTGGCGCAGTAAGAAACAATCGCAGAAAACTTCACACCCGTGAATCTAGAACAAATACTCGACCACTTCAGAAGTGACCCCGCTATCGCGCCGGGTATCGCTCACTGGCGGACTATCGAACCGCGCGCGGCGAAATACGCAGACTTTCCGGAATATCTGGATCAGCGTCTGATTGACAGCCTCGAACGGCGCGGGATCAAACAGTTGTATCTGCATCAGCGCCTGGCGCTGGATTCGATCTCCGGCGGCGCAGATACGGTCATAGTCACACCGACCGCATCAGGCAAGACCCTCTGCTATAATCTTCCAACGCTCAACAGTATTCTGGCCGACCCGGCCAGCCGCGCGCTGACCAACCTCACCCAGGGCAAGACGTACGAGCCCTTGCCGCTGTCGCAGCTGACGGAGGTGGCGTAGCCGGCCTGCGTGATCTCGGTCAGGGTGTAGGTGCTGGCGCCGG
>JADFNA010000266.1 GCA_022563625.1 Candidatus Zixiibacteriota bacterium | reverse complement strand
TGAAGTCACCGCATTGACTTTCATGAAACATTTTGGTTGTGACGCCACCAGTGACCGCTCGTCTTGCGGATCGAATCCGTATCCGATGGCCGAAAAATTAGGTTTCAGCGTCAAATTGATGCATCTCGGCCAACAATTCATCGACATAGTGGAATCGCCCAAATATGGCCGAGGGGCGAATATGAATGTCTGTATTGACTGCCGGATTTTGATGATAAACGAAGCGTCGCGCCTGATGAAAATGATCGGGGCGGATTTTGTCGTCACCGGCGAAGTCGTCGGCCAGCGCCCGATGTCTCAGCGCAAACCGACAATGGCGTTGGTAGAGCGCAAGACCGATCTTGAAGGGCGCCTGTTGCGCCCGCTCTCGGCCAGGCTGCTTCCGCCAACCGTCCCGGAAAAACTTGGACTCGTTGATCGCGACAAACTGGAAGCCATCTCCGGCCGCTCGCGCAAGCGGCAAATCGAACTGGCCGCTGAGTTCGGCCTGGATGATTATCCCAGTCCCGCCTCCGGCTGCCTGCTGACAGACTATGGTTACAGCCAGCGCCTGCGGGACTTGATGAAGTATTCGGACCGTCTGACCTTCACTGACCTGAACCTGCTGCGCATCGGGCGCCAGTTTCGGGTTTCTCCAGAGTGCAAATTGATACTCGGCCGGAATGAGATCGAAAATAAGCAGCTCCGGCAATACCTCAACAAAGAGACCTACTCCCTCGAAGCGCTCGACACCGGCTCGCCGCTGGCTCTGGCATACGGCTCTCCGAGCGCCGCAGAGCTGGAGATTTCAGCGACTCTGGTCGCTCGTTACTGCGACTTGAAAAAAACGCTTCAGGTGAGAGTTACCATCAGCCATGATGGGTCCGAAAAAACCACGCTGGTTTCTCCTGCGAGCGAACGCTTGTTGGATGAAATTCGCATCCAGTAGCAGGCTGCCATTTTGCGCGAAACCGCAACCGGATTCTAAGTCTTTGCGAGGAGTTCGCCGCAGGCAGACGAAGCGGCAATCCCTTCAGATTGAATTCGCTAGAGATTACCGCGCTTCGCTCGCTAAGACAATCGGAAAAACTCTGCGCCATAAAAGAACCCCGGCGTTTTCGCGCCGAGGCTCCCTCTCTCCCGTCAACACAGTTTCTAACGACCCTAACCGCCTGGAAATTCGTCGTCGGCCCACCTAAAGTGGCCTTGCGCTCTCTCAGGGCGCGCCGTATTGACAAGATCATAACAATCAACACCCATGCCAGACCTGAGCGCTTTGAATAAACATTTGTAAGACAACGACTTAATTGAAAAGCCACGATTCCCCCGCTGACTCAAACCTGGCGCTCCGCAACTTCTGCGCAACGTATCATCCAAAAGCTATCCGGCTGAGGAAGTAACTAGCTGTGTTGCAGTCGGTTAAGCTGGCCGCGAAAATGTCGTCTGTGACCCCCGATAAATCGTAAGGATTTACGGAAAATATGCTTCCCGAGACCGTGGCCGCAATCAAGGTTGACGAAAATAGAGCTGGCCACAAAAAAGCCCCCCGGTATTCCGGGAGGCTTTATGTTCACTCAAACTGAATTTCTTCGAGCATGTGCCCGTGGAAACTCATGTCGTAAGTATATTTATTTGACCAAAACCATCTTACGAGTGGCTGTGAAATTGCCGGCTTTGACCTTGTAGAAATAAATTCCCGAGGCATAAGCTGACATGTCAATATCAAGTTTCACCACTCTCGCTATATCCTCACCGGTGATCTCAAGCACCTTCTGGCCGCTCACGTTGTAAATGGTCAGGGTATACTCGCTGGCTTTCGGAAGCGAGATATTGATCTTGGTGTTCGGATTGAACGGATTTGGATAGTTCTGGCCCAGAGCGAATTCTTTCGGAACCAGCGGGTCGGTACTGGCGGAACCGGAAAGAGCAACCTCAATCGGCTGGAACTCAAGTGTCTCCAGCACAACATGCGGCACGTTGTTTTCGTCGTATCGATTGTAGACGAAATACAGATCGTGGTCTGGATCGCTCAGTTGCACCTTTTCAATAAGAATCGATTTAACAGATGCATCATTGACCGTGAAGTGCAGATTCGCCACCACGCCAGAGCCGGCTTCAAGGTCCGGCTTGGAGCCGAAAACCATGTTGATAGCGCCGATTATGACCGTGTTGCTCTCGGCCATAATGTTGGCGGTTTTGAAATCATATCCATCGAGCATCTCACCGAATGTCACTTCGGTCAGCGTCACGCCCGCGGAATACTTCAACGGAATGTCCAACGCGGTCAGATTAGCGTCGTATGAAATGGTGATCGGAACGATCACCACGGACGCCTTCTCTGCGCTCGGTATGGCCGATGAGGCCACGTCAAATGAGCTTTTCCCCGCGAGGGCTGAACTCGCCAAGAGCAGCGTTCCTATCACTGCTATTGAGCAAATACGTCTCATAAGTGTACCCCCCCTATAAAGGGATTAAGTGTTTTTGCGATCAGACTTCTCATGGGCATCCTGCCTATGAAAAAATCTCCTCCAAGTTTTCGCAAATCGAAAGGTTTTATCTGCTTGTTTTTCATTTTACTCTTCAGTTTTCGTAACGACTGTGTTTTGGCCGTTCATCCTGTGTTTGACTGTGCAATCTTTATGCCCGAGTGATTTTCCCCTCTGTTTTCAACTCAAACTCTCAAATCGCACTTCAACTGTTAACCACGGTCTCTGCCAGCAGGCGACAGGAAAGGCGCTCAAAGAACATGAATTACGACGGCAATCGGACGTGAGGAAACATCTCGACAACACAAGAATAACTGACAAAAGATAAACTGTCAAGTCCTAATTTTACCTCCCTACCCATGACCCTTGTGCAGATAAGCGCCAAGAAGTGGAAATTGTTTCCATCACTTTGCATAACCTGTTCATTTTTCTTGGCTTAGCGGCAAATATCAGGCCCTTTTCGTGATGATTTCAGCCTCAAATTTGTCCCTCATAAGCCTCTTTCCGATTCGACCCCTGTCTCAAAACGGTAACTCATAGCTGTTCAATGAGATATAACAATCACCCAGCCCGGAACCAATACGCTGGCGCCTTAAAAACGTTTTCTAAGATGCCAGAGGCGTCCTCGTCTAAAAGGAGCGAGCTTTCAGCCTATCTAGTACCTACCGGCGCGCTGGGATCAGCTATGAACTCAGATTTGAAATCAGGCCATTATGCTTGTGTTTGACCACATCTTCGACCTCAACCTTGACGCATGCCCCGGCCACAGCCTACATTGGCCGTTCGTCCGTATGTCGCGGATTGGCCGCAATCGCGGTATTGACGAAGAGTTACAGCCGACAAACCCAAACCGACCTGAGCGGGAGAACCAATGGCCAGCATGTTCGGAACGCCTTCGAGCGAACGCCAAAAAACAGCAAACGGCGCGAATTTCACCCCCTACATCTCCGCCGGTCAGAATATCGCCGAGGTCACGCTCAAGGCCATGGTTCTGGGGGCGATTCTGTCGGTCGTCTTTGGCGTGGCCAACGCCTATCTCGCTCTCAAGTATGGCATGACCGTCTCGGCCTCTATCCCGGCGGCGGTGATGTCGATGGCCATTCTACGTACACTTTTCAAACAGGTCACCGTTCTGGAAAACAACATTGTCCAGACCATCGGCTCGGCCGGTGAGTCACTCGCGGCCGGGATCACCTTCACCATTCCGGCCTTCTTCATCTGGGCCGCTTCGCCGAGATTGGCGGAACTTGGTTACTCGCATGAAGTGACGGCCCTGCAGATTTTCATTCTC
>JADFNA010000265.1 GCA_022563625.1 Candidatus Zixiibacteriota bacterium | reverse complement strand
GCAGCCCGGTGAAACGGTTTTGCAGCCGACTAAGTCTACATTTACCGGCGTTAACCCGGCCCTGGTCTCTCTGACATCTGGCACACGTCTGGGCGCTGATCTTGGCGTGACCGATTTCACATCATTCAGCTTGATTCTGGACGGAGGTCCGGGATCGACTTTGGTGTCGGGCTTAACAGCCTCCTCAACAGTCAGCGACTTGATTTCCGCGATCAATCAGATCCCCGGAGTTACCGCTTCTCTGGACACCTCCGGGGCAACAACTGAGCTGAAAATAACGAGGGACTTCGCGGGCGCCGGCGCGTCATTCAATGTTTCTTCTTCAGCCGTTGCAGCGAATGATATACTCAACCGCGTCTTCGGTATCCCTGTGGGCGGTACTTTGGATGCGAGCAGCGGTACACCTCATCACATGGTAATCGTTGACACGCTGGTCCAGTCGGCCCCGGGTGTGACAAACCCTCCCGGTCCGCGCACCCTGATCCCGGTTGTTGATCAGGATACCGGCATGATAACCGGCGTAGACGGATTGGGTGGCGGCGGAGTGACGATCAAGGGCAACGCCCCTCTCTCAGCAGGCACAGCGATAATCGAGACCGAGCCAACAACGCACTCCAGTTCGATCACAGCCTTTGACAGTCTTGGCGGCACGCATGCTATGACAATCGAATTCACTAAACAGTCGGCGCAAAATACGTGGAGCTGGGAAGTCAAACTGCCGAAGGGAGAGATTCCACTGGCCGGCGGTATTGGTGAAGTGACCTTCAACCCGAACGGCTCCCTGCAAACGTTTACCGGCGGCAATCCCATGATTATTGATCCGGGGAATGGCGCGCAGAATATGTCTATTCGTATTGATGTGGGCACGGTCAGCAAGTTTGACGGGCTTACCGGTTTTGCATCGTCCCACACAGCGTCAATAATCAACCAGGACGGGTTTACTGTCGGAATTCTGGACAAGATTTCGATTGACAAGAGCGGAAACATCAATGGTATTTTCACCAACGGTATATCACGCCGTCTGGCGCAGATTCTCCTGGCCGATTTCAATAACCAGGCCGGTCTGCTAAAAGCCGGCAGGTCGACATTCCAGGTTTCAGCCAACTCAGGGCAGGCCGTGATTGGTATCGCAGGTGAAACTATCTCCGGAACAATTTCCTCGGGCGCCCTTGAGTCCAGTTCAGTGGATATCGCTGTGGAGTTTACCAACATGATCATCGCCCAGCGTGGTTTCCAGGCCAACTCAAGAATTATTACGACGTCTGACAGTATGTTGGAGGAATTGGTGAACTTGAGACGGTAATAGTGATGTGTGATGCAGGATGTAAACAACAGATGGAACTGATAATCATATAGCCTGAATAACGCAGTGGGCGCCGCCGGAGGATGTTCTCCGGCGCGCCCACCGTATGTTCACGCATAAGACAGGTTACCAATATGGCAGACGACGACAAAACAGTAGTTCAGGACGGCGGCGAGGAAGCTCCGGCTGAGAAAAGCGGCTCTCCAATGATGAAATATATCATCATGGCCGGGATCGTGATCGTCATGGCAGGCGCGGGATACTTCGTAACGCTGAAGTTTATTAAACCCATGCTGTCGGATGATGAGGCCGCAACTCTGGTCGAGCAAGACTCTGAGGGCGGTGATAGCCACGCGAAAAAGCCGAAGAAAAAAAGAAAGAAACGCGAAGCGAAAAATGATAGAGAAGGCTCCAGAGAAATAGCGTACATTTTCGAAGTCGAAAATATCATTGTCAATCCGGCCGGCACAGGCGGGACAAGGTTTTTGTCAGCATCTGTTGGATTTGAACTGGCGTACGAAGACCTGATGCCGCTTTTCAAGGCCAGGCAGGCGCAGATACGGGATGCGCTGATTACGATACTCGGCTCGAAAAATATTGAGCAATTGACTGATATGAAGCAAAAAGAGATTGCCAGATTGCAAATCAAGCGGCGCGTAGAGCAGCTGCTTGAAACAGACGAATTAATAGCGGTATACTTCACTGATTTTGTAATTCAATAAGGATGACAGCCTCGACGGTCCACGAGTCAACTGACACAAATGGCAAAGATACTTTCACAGGATGAGATTGATGCGCTGCTGACAACAGTTGCGTCCGGCGACGAAGATATTCCAATCGATGAGCCGGAGATAGACCATCAGCTGCGCCCGGTTGTCGCGTATGATTTTAAGCATCCGAACCGCGTCTCGAAAGACCAGATTCGGACTATGGAAAACCTGCATGATAACTTTGCCGGCCATTTCGGAAGTTCGCTGTCTGCGGTGATGCGCGCTGTGGTGGATGTTGAGCTTGTTTCAGTCGATCAAATCACCTACTCGGAGTTTGTTTTGTCGCTAACGGTTCCGTCCTGCATATTCACGTTTACCGCAGAGCCGATGGAGGGGGCATGTGTGCTTGATTTCAGCCCTTCACTGACATTCGCATTTGTTGAGCGGATATTTGGCGGTCAGGGCAAGGCGATGGAAGCGGAGCGTGAGCTGATATTGATTGAGCGTTCCGTGATGGGGCGCATTGTGCGCCAGCTATACGAAGACCTGGCGACATCGTGGGAACATATCGTGCCGATTGTCGCCAAGCAGGTTTCATATGAAAGCAGTCCGCAGTTTGTCCAGATTGTTCCCCCCGGTGAGACTGTCGTTGTGGTGTCTTTCCAGTTGAAATTATTCAGCACAAGCGGTTTGTTAAGTATCTGTTATCCGTACGTGACACTCGAAACAATAATCAGTAAATTATCGGCGCAGAATTGGATTGATTCTACCAAGAAGAAATCCGGCAAGGATGACCGGCTTCTTAATCAGGAAAACCTGCAGTCGGTGCAAGCCGATATAACCGCTGTGCTTGGAAAGACAGAGATTTCGATCAAGGAGTTTTTGAAGATTCAAATCGGAGATATCGTTCCCGTCGATGTTACAATTAATGAGCCATTGCAAATGCTTGTGAGCGGCAAGTCGAAGTTCTCTGCGCATCCCGGGATTTCCGGACGCAAGAAGGCTTGCCAGGTGATGGAAGTTTTTGATAATACTAAGAGGAGGCTCATGAATGCCTGAAGATGAAGAGGGGCATGCCCCCGAAGATGAAAACGTAGAGCCATCGGCGAAAGGAGCGGGCGGAGAGGAAGCCTCTGAAGCGAGTGATTCTAAAGCAGATGATTCCAAAGCGAGTGATTCAAAAGCGAGTGACTCTGCCCCGGAGCCTGAAGACAAACCTTCGGCGCCAGACGAATCTGAAGCGAGTTCTAAAGAATCTCCCGCGAAGCCGGCGGGGAAAACGAATTCTGAGGACGCCAGCGAAGAAGACGCCGAAGCGGCGATGCTGGCTATGATGGAGGGTAAGGAAGTCGGGGAGGATGATTCATCTTTTGATGATCAACTGGCTGATCTTCCCGAAGCGAAAAAAGTATCACCGGACGCAATCGCCTACGAAGAGACTGTCGCGCGCCCGGCTAATTTTCAACAGCTTTCCGGCAAGCCGCCCTCTGATGAGGCGCGTTCAATCGATATGCTGCTGGATGTGCAGTTACCGATTTCGATTGAGCTGGGCCGGACAAAGCTGACCATCGCTGAAATTCTGGCTCTCGGGCCGGGTTCGGTGGTGGAACTCAACAAACTTGCCGGTGAGCCGGTGGAAGTGCTGGTGAATCGAAAGACGGTGGCGCTGGGTGAGGTTGTCGTTGTGGATGAAAATTTCGGTGTGCGTGTGACCCAGCTCATGTCGCCAGAAGACCGTATCAAGGCGCTTCAGGAATAATTTGGAATAACTCTCTAGAGTAACAATGCAATTTGGAATAC
>JADFNA010000264.1 GCA_022563625.1 Candidatus Zixiibacteriota bacterium | reverse complement strand
CCGGCGCTACGCTGATTTCATTAGTGAATCCCGGACCGGCCAAGACCACATAGTCGATGTCAGTAATAAACACCGCCGCGTCATATGCTTTGGCGACAGTCGGCAATGTCACACCGCGAATAGTAATCACTCCCTCCTGCCCGGCTTTCGGGGCAAAAAATGTCCGGCGGAAGCGGAAAATAACAGTGTGATCTATAATCTGAATCTCGCGCAGATCAGGGTCGGGAGCGGGAGAATTATCGTCAAAATCAGCGCTGACATTCGCGCCAAAACCGAATTCCGGCGGGAAACTGACCCCGACTCGATAATCAAAGGGGAACTCCAAATCTGGAGTGATATAGCTGACCCGCAGCTCTGTCGCCTGGCCTGCTGTCTGCGAAGAACTGGACAGCCCGGGGCTGTCTATCGGAAGCGGCGTGGAACCGGCGGGGAAAACGAGGCTGTCGAACAGAAACGATGGCTCTTCGGCTGCAGCGGGCTGAAAGCAAAGCAGTACAAATGCAAGCAGTGTCAGCTTCCGCATTTTACCAGACAGCATATGGCCGTTCAGCGGCAGTGAGAGCATAAACAAATACCGGGTTGTAAGGACTTTCCGGACGATTATTATCCGGTCATGCGTTGTATTATGGCGGTTATTTCTGAAATGGCCAATTGGTTCGACCGATCCATAAAGTAATACATTAAGCAGGCCGGGTCAAGTCTATAATCTATCCCGGATATCCGTGCCAGAAATCACAGGCGCCTTTTCGCCAGAAAAACCGTATTTGAAAGCAACATGGCGATAGTCATCGGCCCCACTCCGCCCGGAACTGGCGTTATATATGAGGCAATCTGTGAAACAGCTTCGAAATCCACGTCGCCGGCCAGCCGGTAGCCTGACTTGCGCGACGCATCCTCAATTCTATTGACACCAACGTCAATCACCACGGCGCCGGGCTTGACAAAATCCGCCGTAACCAGGCCCGGCCTTCCCAGAGCCGCAATCAAAATATCCGCGCGTCGGCATACGTCGGAAAGGTTTTTTGTTCGTGAATGCGCCAGTGTAACAGTCGCGTTTCCTCGCTCGGATTTCTGTGACAGTAAATTGGCCAATGGACGCCCGACAATGTTTGATCTGCCAACCACCACGACTTCCGCCCCTGAGGTCTCGATGCCATAGTAGTGAAGCAGTTCGAGTATGCCAGCCGGAGTGCAGGGCTTAGGGGCCGGCATGCCAAGCGAAACCGCCCCGACATTATAGGGATGAAATCCGTCCACATCTTTGGACGGGTCAATAATCAGCGTTATTTTTTGTTCATCGAGTCCGGATGGAAGCGGCGATTGCACCAGTATACCGTCAATATCCGTCCTGCGGTTGAGCGAGCCGACCAGATCTTCAAGCTCAGTCTGCGATACTCCCGCGTCACGGCGTATCACCTCTGAAAAGATCCCGGCCGCCGCGCAGGCTTTGGCTTTGGCGCTGACATACGTTTCCGATGCCGGATTGTTTCCGATCAAAACCGCCGCCAGTCCGGGTGTGACACCCCGGCCGCTCATGCCACTTACGACATTTTTGAGTTTTTCTCGTATCTCTTTGGATACTGATTTTCCGTCAATGATTGTCGCCATATTCAACAGGTCACGGAATCCCTGAAATCACCCGCCGTGGTCAATCGCCGTTCTCTATTAACCCTTCGACTGACTCAGGGTCGAAATCCACTCGAAAACGCTCGATAGAACGGGCCTTGCCGTCATACTTATTAATCTTCAACGCTACTCCGCAGACTTTCACATCCCCGCTGGCCGATGACAGCCGTTTAGGCAGGCCGGTCAAGAAGCGCCCCAGCGCGTCTTCGGTTCGCATGCCAAGCATAGAATCATGCGGCCCGGTCATGCCCGCATCGCCAATATAGGCTGTTCCCGCCGCAGTAACTTTTTCATCAGCGGTCTGCACATGTGTATGAGTTCCGATAATCGCCGAAACGCGGCCGTCCAGAAAATGCAGCATGCCCTGTTTTTCTGATGACGCTTCGGCATGAAAGTCTATGATTTTGATCTTGATGTCCTGAGCAAGCGCCGCAAGTTCGCCGTCAACCGTCCTGAACGGACAATCAAGCGAGATATTCATAAACGTGCGGCCCATGACATTTATCACGGCGACTTTCGTGTCAAACAGTTCAAAGACATAGCTGCCATTGCCGGGCGCGGCCGAGGGATAGTTTGCCGGCCGTATCAGGCGTTTTTCGTAGCGAATATACGGCTGTACATCCATTCTGTCCCAGATATGATTGCCGGATGTCTGCACATCAACGCCATACTTGAATATCTTCTTGGACATTTCAGGCGTCACGCCAAACCCGCCGGCGACGTTTTCTACATTGGCAATGACCATATCCGCCCGGTATTTTTCGCGCAACTGTTTACACAAATGGGACATGGCCTGCCGCCCGGGTTTGCCGACAATATCAGCAAAAAACAGAACAGTCAGAATGTTCGTATCCTGCGCCGGGACTTCTTCGGCCTCTGTGGTGGAATTGTCTTTGTCGAAATCGGCCACCTAGCGCGCATACTCCGTTGAGCGTGATTCGCGGATTACCGTAACTTTGATCTGTCCGGGGTATTGCATTTCGGTCTCAACCCTTGCGGCAATGTCCGAGGCCAGAATACTCGCGCCCAGATCATCAACCTGTGAGTTTTCCACGATAACCCGAATTTCGCGCCCGGCCTGAATGGCATAGGCTTTTGACACGCCTTTGAATGAGTCCGCGATTTCCTCAAGGCGCTGCAGTCGTTTGATATAGTTTTCCAGCGGCTCCCGGCGGGCCCCCGGCCTGGCCCCGGAGATAGCATCTGCGGCCTGGACCAGCACCGGATAAGCGGATTCCTGCGGCACGTCATTATGATGCGAAGCAACCGAATTGATGACGAAAGGTGATTCATTATAGCGTGTGACGAACTCGGCGCCGAGTTCGGTATGTGTGCCTTCGGTTTCGCGGTCAATTGCTTTGCCGATGTCGTGCATCAGGCCGCATCGTTTGGCGATCTCCGGGTCGAGCCCGAGCATATTGGCCATCAGCCCACACATCATAGCCACTTCCTTTGAATGCGCCAGAACGTTTTGTCCGTAGGATGTGCGATAATGGAGCTTGCCAAGGAGCTTGATAATCTCGTTATGCACGCTGTGAATACCAAGGTCGAAACAAGCCTGCTCTCCAGCTTCAAGAACAATGCTATCCATTTCTTTGATGGTTTTGTTGACAACATCTTCGATACGCGTCGGGTGAATGCGTCCGTCGCTGATGAGTTTTTCCATAGACAATCGGGCGATTTCGCGCCGGACCGGATCAAAGCCGGAGAGCAGGATGGCTTCCGGCGTATCATCCACTATCACATCGACGCCGGTCAGATGCTCAAAAGTGCGGATATTGCGTCCCTCGCGGCCGATGATTCGGCCTTTCATTTCATCAGAAGTAATGCGGATTGATCGAACGGTTGTATCTGCAACGTGTTCGGCTGCGTATCGCTGAATTGCTTGCAGCGTAATTTCGCGGCTCCGGCCTCGGGCTTCAGATTCCGCTTCTTCAATTATTCTTTGTGTGAGTATGGTTGCCTCATGTTCAGTATCATGACGCACTTCTTCAAGGAGTTGTTCCTTTGCCTGCTCTTCGGTCAAGCTTGCGACTTCACTGAGGCGAGCTCTAACATCTGTTAAAGTTTTCTCAATCTCCAGGGTTTTATTTACAAGCTCTGATTCTTTACGTTGGATCAACGTGTCACGTTGATCGATCTTATTCTCACGTTTAATCACATTATCTAGTTTCTGATCAAGACTATCT
>JADFNA010000263.1 GCA_022563625.1 Candidatus Zixiibacteriota bacterium | reverse complement strand
ATCAAGCGAATACACGCGATCAAATACTTCACCGAAAACTTCTTGTCGCAAAGATTCAAAACAACTTCGGCTGTCGGTCACCGCAATAAATTCTGGTTGGCTGCCTTTTTTGCCTGCCAATCGTGCGCTCTTAGCAAACTCCACCCCGGCCCGGTCCAGATTTTTCAGCGCCGAAAAAATATCAGAGGGGCGTGAAAGCGCCGCAATGACAAGTTTGGCGTCTGTCAGCCGGACCAGTTGCGGGGTGACAAACGGCGCCGTTCCGATACTGAAAAGCCGCTCCGAGGCTTGATCGCTAAACTGATAAAGCCAGCCGACATCACACAGCCGCGAATCAATCAGCGCCTCTGAAACTGCCGATGCAAGCGGGCTGCCCAGAGAGCTTTCGTATGAAGCGCCCGAGACAATTACTGCCAGCGGCGCATTCTTCTCAGCGGCGCCAGCGCGCCATTCGCTTGCCAGAAAACGCGCCGGTTTGACCACATATGGTAAAAACTGGCGTTCGATCAACAGCCGGAATTCTTGCTTGTTTACATTGGATGACATATTTGCGCCGGGGCATGGGTCCTGTTATTAACTCATTGGCGGATGAGACGAATGCAAATATCCCACGCGCCTTCGGTATATTACACACCGAATCTGCGCAGGAAATGAATTTTCGCTTGGAGAATGTTCTGTGTCAACAAATGTATGATACGGCGCCGGCTCTAGCCGTACACCTCAGCCTGATTGCACTTGCACACGCCGATATTAACGGTGCGGTAGCGAATGCCATTCTCGCTCTTGAGCGCTTTGATCCATTTAACCCGGGTCTTTTCCTCGGAACAAACCGGGCAAACATTCACATACTTCTTCTTTGAGGCTTTATCAGAAAAACTCTGTCTTTTCGCCATACATACCTCTTTTCACGAACAAACTTAGTTTCGCCGCGAAAGCAGGAGAGACCTGAACATAACTGGCGCGGCTTGAATACGCGTTCGGCCAGAGACGAAATAGTCTAGCCGAGTTTCGACTCAATTATAGCGATTTCTCGGCTGATGGCAAGGTATAGCGAAAGGACTTCACAGGTCAGCGCCGTCTGGCGGTTTTTATTTTCGGTAAGTTTAAGATAACCACTGAGTTGACGATAGGCCTCAGGATACTTCCGGTCCCTGAGAGCGACCATGCCACGCACATACGCCCGCTCGGTGACGGTCAGGCGCGCCGGTTTGGCAGTCGCTGCGGCGACTGCGGAAGTTGGGGAAGTTGCGCGGTCTGTCGGGGCCATCGCAGATTTAGTGGCAGGCGCCAATCCTGTCCGGGCGCTCGTTCTCGCGGTTATCACGCTGTCTTTCATCATCTTAGTTGCTTTTCTTGATGCCCCCGGTTCAGGCCGGGGCGTTGGCCTGTAAGGAACGGCCGCGAATGGGGTAATTCTCGCGAGCTGTCTCCAGCCTTTTCTCAATGTTTCTGAGCCGTTTGACATACGGAGCCATTTTGTATCCCTCGCTGCGCAGGAAATATATGAATGACCCGGCCAGATGCAGATACATGGGATCGGTTTTGGTCTCGGCGCAGTTCAGCATATCATTCAGCCAGCTCAATGCATGTTGTCCTTTGAGCGAGTTCTGCTCAAAATACTCAAGTTCTGACCAGAGCATTTCTATGTATCGCCCTGTCAGGTCAGGCTGATCTGTCTCTGATCTGCGCTTGAGGACAATTCTCCGAGGGCCGCTGGTACGTTTCGGTTCAACTGAAACAGATCTGGCGCGGGATGTTGCCGGGGCTTTCATTGAATCTAATTTCGCAAAAGGGGTTGTCTGCTCTTCGGACATCCTCTCGCCGGCCTCAGACCGGTCCCGCCAGTTGGCGATTTTTTGCCGCAGCTTAGCCAGGGAATTGACTTCGGCATTCATGCGCTCTTCAGATGCCGGTTCATCGGATTTGCGCTGCAATTCCAAAAGCAACGCTGAGATGCGCTCGCGGTCCTCAGGCGCCAGAGAGGAGCGTTTGGCCAACTGCATATACGACTGCATCCATTCATCAACCGCCGCCGCCGTATCGGTTTTCCCCTTAACGCCCCCGCCCCCGGACTCGGCGACAATACGATCCAGCTTCTCTATACCCTCGAGCAGATTGATCTTTTCAGACTGTGTGTCACAGAAGCGTTTCAGAAAAGACGAAAGAACGACCTGAAAGCCTCTCAGTTGATTCAGTTCGTGAACTCGTTCCACATCTTTTCCTCGGGTTTGTCTCCAGAGTCTTTTATGTCCCGGCCGGTTTCTGACAAAACCTCTGTCAGCGTTTTGTCGCCAATCATGCGTCCGGCGCCGGACATCAGTGTCTTCTCAGCGGTTTTTGTAGTGGAATCAAACGCGGGGGGGGCGCTTCCTTGCAAATATTCCTCCAGCATTCCGGCCAGACGAGTCATCATCCCCTCCAGTCGATTAATCCCCCCCGCTTGAGTGTCTGATGTCATATCTGATTCATCAGTTTCAACTTCCATCACCAGTCCGGCCATTTTCAGGGCGGCCAGCCTTTTGAGCGACTCCACTTCAGAGAGATTGGAGACTTCGATGATGTCTCTGATCGTGCGCCGATTGTCAATCAGCGCCAGCAGATTCCATTCCTCGGGGCTGAGCGCTACGTCAATTCTATGTCCCTCAAACGTCTGGGCGATCGAAAGCCTGGCGTCCATGGCTGGCAGTGAATCACGCAGGTGGTTCATTTCATCCAGCCGACGCAATCCTTCGAGGATGATGTTCTCAGTCGAAAGTTTGACCGTCACCTCTTCATCTGTCGGATACTGGTTTTCGTAGAACTTGAACGATCCGGTTTCCCAGGAGAGCATGGAGAACAGCAGCTCTTCGACCTGCTCGGTGACAACTTCGATAATGTCAGCTCGATCAACGACGGACATTTCCATCAGAATATGCCCGAGGCGTTTAGAGTTTTTTCCACCCTCGGTTTGAAGTTTGACCGCTTCGGATAACTGAACCGCTGTAATTTTGCCGCGCGACTTGAGCATTTGTCCCAGATGGTATGTCTGGCGCGGGCCATAGGCGTAAATGATTTGTCCATCGGTGAAATACACCATGACGATATCGTTGTCCCGCTGTATACCCAGGGTGCCGTTTTTCCGACTTTGTGAGAGAAGCTGCAAAATATCCGGCAGCTTGAAGGTTTCCAGATTCCCCTGCAGGTCCATCGGCGCTCCCGGCCCCGCCGGTGTGGGGACTTTGGGAGGACGGGGAACTTTGATTTTTTTGACCGCGGGCGCCGTCGAGGTCATACTGAGGGTCGTTTCAGATGCCGTTTTTTCCGGCGTCTTTGTCGACATGTTTGCGCCTGTCTCACTGGTGGGCTGTTTATTCACAACTTCTCACTCCTGTCAAGCCGGGCTGAAATCGCTTCATGCGACTGGAATTGACGGGTCAGCCGCCCCGGAATACAAGCGAACCCATCAAGTGAAAATAGAGTGGCGCCAGGAGGTGGAAAAGCTAAAACTTTGGGCCAGTTTGACATTTTTACGGCGGAATTATAAGACGCCTTTGGTCCCGGTGACCAGCGCGGCCGCCGCAGCCAGCGAGGGGCAAAACTTCAGGCTTGCCTGCGAGGCGCTAAAACCGCTACCTAGCGCCCGCGCCCTGAGGCGCACACTCCGGGATACAATTACGCGGAATCTATAGATGCAAACTGTCAAACGCGTAGTCAAAAATACCGCCAAAAGTCTTTCGCGATTTGTCCATCCCGCGCTGATTTACGGCCCCGCATATAGGGCGACACTGCGCGGACTGGGGTCGCTGCGGATTAACTCACTGGACGAGCTGGAAAAACTCGAAC
>JADFNA010000262.1 GCA_022563625.1 Candidatus Zixiibacteriota bacterium | reverse complement strand
TAACATGTTTAGCTCCTAACTCAAAAAGTGTAGGTTATGTTTAACTTTTCTTTTTTGCGATACTGCTTTGCGATACTTCATTCCCCGGCAGGGCAGGCCTTGTCCCCACACGACCGGTATACCTTGTAGTTATCGGCTGATGACCCCGGGACGTTTAGAGCTATCCTGACTGTTTCGGATGGATATTCATCCCCCCTCCTCCGGGCCTGTTGATAAACCCCGTAGGTCGGGTTCCGTGTCCGCCTGGGCGGACGAAGAAACCCGACTGGCGCCGTTCATAGAGGGATTGTCGGGTTTCTCTCTCGCTTGAACTCGTTCGGAACTCAATCAACAAGTCCCTCCCTGCGAATCCGCCAAAATAAAAGCTCCGGCCCCGTTGTTCGGGGCCGGAGCTGAGATTCCTGGGTGACCCTGTCTGACCGGCTCAACTAAGGCCGGACGACAAGAGATGCAAAAAACTCTGCTATTGGCCGTTTTCTATTGCGCCCGATCCCGCTCCGCTGGATGAGCTGGCCAGGGAGTTCTCGATAATGGTCGGGGTAACAAAAATAATCAGGTCCCGCGATTCCCTGGTTTTCTTCGTGTAGGAGAAAAAGAATCCCACAATCGGGATGTCCTTGAGAAACGGAATGCCGGACTTGGTCACGTTCTCATCTTCGGTCGTCAACCCGCCTATCACAGCAGTCTGATTATTTTTGACAACAACAGTGGTCGAAGCGTTGTTGGTGCTGATGATTACGCCCTGGGGTCCGATTTCCGCAAAACTGCGTTCCGGATGAAGCTCCATCAAAATCATATCATCAGCGGTGATATGCGGTGTGACACGCAGTATCGTACCGACTTCTTCAAAGATCGTGGTCACATTACCCGAAGCGTCAAACTGTTTGATAGGGATTTTCTGACCCATCTGAATTCGGGCCTCTTTGTTCTCAATGGTCGTGATCTCCGGGTGCGCCAGGATTCTTCCTTTGCCGCTGGACTCGACAGCCTCCAGCAAACCATCCAGAGAATAATCAGGATGAAGGAGATTCAGGGTATAACTTCCAAACGGATCGCTGACACGACCGGTGACGCCGTCTGAGACCCCATCCTGTGAAATGGTGTTGCGGCCGATCGAACCGGTTGTGGTGAATCCCAGTCTTGTTCCCCATTCACGCAGAAACTTCGAGTTGACTTCAATCAACTTGGCAGAAATCATGATTTGCCTCGGCGGAAGATCCAACTGGCTAATGAAGTTCTTGATTTCCGGTATTTTTTCCGGAATTTCCCGGAGAATGAGCGAATTCGTACGCGGATCCGAAATGACCCTCCCGCGGCTGGTCAAGAGTCCGGCAACTGCGTTACTGACGTCATCCGAGGTTGAGTTATTGATCCGAATGATTTCTGTCTTCAGAGGCGTTAGCGTGAGTTTCTCCATCTTATGCTTCTCATTCGAGGTAACTTCCTCGCGATAGACTGGAGCCGGCAGAACACGAATGTATCCCTCTTGTTCGTACACTATCGCCAGATCATACGTTCTGCCAATAATGTCCAACCCCTGTTTCCAGGTGACATTACGGACTGCTATCGTCACCGTGCCGGACACGTCCGGCGAGACAACGACATTCACTTTTCCGTAATCAGCCAGAAAATAAATGACCGAACGGATGTCGGCCCCCTGGAATTCGAGCTTCTCTATTGGCTTTCCGGGATTTTCAAGCGCCGCGGCGGCTGCGTTCGGCTCCTGAGCTGACACACCTGACACCGCCACCAGGAAGACGAATAACGCCGCAAGGCTACACTTTCTCATTTTCTTTACTCGCATAATATCTCCGTCCTATCTTCATTGACCAGTTAACTGGATAATTACCCGTCAAGTGACAGAGCAATCGTCCGGCTCCATCCATATTCGAATATTTGGAAGTAAGCTTTCTTTGAAGTGATTTTGATAACTGTCCCGTTCTCCACACGATCACCTTTGGAAAGAATATATCCGCGTCCGTCTATGTCTTCAAACAGTCCGCGCGTTTTCCCGTCCACATCGCGCGAAACGCCAACCATCGTTAACGACTCGACATTCGGACGCGGGTCAAGCATGTTCTTATTCTTATTTATTTTCTTGTCAAACAGAGAGCCAAAAGGATCGCGAGTTCCGCGTGATTTGTATTTGATGGTCAGACGCTTGGGAAACTCCGCTACCTGAGTGCCTTTTAGCTTGATAGCGCGCCTGTCTACCGAACGGCGAAACTTCGCGCTGTATCTTTTGTCCTTGTTCGCCTTTTGGATGGCGTTGGGCTTGATTGCCGCCTGGACATTACTGGCGAACAGCGAGCTTGAGCTTTTGGCGGCTTTGCGCGTCGAAGACTTTTTGGAATTCATCATGGAAGATTTTCCGGGACTCCCGGCGCTCTTCGGACCCTTTTTGTCCACGGCCGCCAGTCTGGCGCCTGTTTTCTTAGCCGTCTTCTTGTCCGCGACACTTTCTTTTACTGTCTTTGTTTTAGGTGAACTCTTCTTCGCTAAACTCTTTACAGCCGGGGCTTTCTTACTGACAACAGCGCTCTTTGGGAGGGCCGCCACAACCGGCGGGGACGCGGCTTTGCTGACAGCGGCCGCCTCAGGTTTCTTAGCTGTCTTCTCAGGCGCAGCTTTGGCCTGCGGCCCGCTCGTGGCCACTGCAATAGTCTTTTTGCCGGCCGCATTCACACCAACAGGCTCAGAAGACGAGGCGACCTTTGTCGCTTCGGATTTTTTGACATTGTCTTTCCTGACATCACTTTTCTTCACATCACTCTTGCTGGCAACCGTCAGGATTTTCTTGGACGTAACAGCGCCTTTGGGTGATGATTTCGCCGATTCTTTCGGAGCTGAGCTTGACAATCCGCCCTTCACCGGACCGGCTTCCGCCGAATTTGATTTCTCTCTATCAAGACCATTTGTTATGTTCTTGGGCGATGTTTTCGCAACAGTAACATGTTGTCTTGATTCATGCGGTCTTGCTTGTTTGCCGGATTTCGACGCCAAACTGCTGGCCTTTTTTGCTGCCAGAAAACTTGCGGTGCTCCATGAATCGAAGGGTTTGACCGATGCGTCCGTGACGAACAGGTCAATGTGCTTGTCTGCCGCCTGTATTCGGTAAAATGCTTCTTTTCGCAGGTCCAGCACCACGCGGTCTCGCACCGCCTCGTCGTACTTGTAGGTGTGGATGTACGGCCCGAATGTCTCGATGCTTCGCCGCTTGTCCGCCTTGAGTAGCGGCGTGCCAGTAAAGCCGATCGACATCGCTCCTGGAAGCAGCGCCTTCATCGCCTCGTGCAGCTTACCGGACTGGGTACGGTGGCACTCATCTACAAAGACGAAGATCTCGCCCTTAGCGCGGAAATCCTTCGGCAAGTGACTATAGATGTCCTTCAGGAAGGCATCGATGTCACCTTCACCGACGATGCCATCGACGAGATTGCGCAGACAGCGCACCTGGTCAATGAACGCGCCGAGAACATTGGCGCGCGGCGTCTCCACACCGTGATGACCACGCTCCTCGAAGATGTGATGTTCCGCGCGCCCAATATGCGCAGCAAGAAGGTGGTCTTCGATCGCCGCGACGTGGTCAAGATTTTGCGCGACATCGTGGAGGACGAGGATTTGAGCCGGTATATTCTGTAGGAAGGACACGCGCCGGTCGGAACGCCGCTCACGGATTCGCTGGTGGCTAAGGTTGCTGATGCATACGACAACGGCATTCCAGCCGTGGCCGTGTCCTGGAGCATCCTCAGCGGCAACGGTTCTGTAGCCCCGGCAGCTGGTGTGACCTGGACTGGCGCAGATCGGTGATCACGACCGGTACCT
>JADFNA010000261.1 GCA_022563625.1 Candidatus Zixiibacteriota bacterium | reverse complement strand
TACAGCGATCGGGGCTACTGCCTGCGTAAACTGGGGCAGTTGAAACTTTCGCTGGAATCATACGACCGGGCGCTGGAACTACAACCGGACTACGCCCCGGCCATCGAGTATCGCGGCGAGGCGTATCTGGCGCTGGACAGACCGGTCAAAGCAAAGAGAGCGCTTGCCGCGCTGCAGAAACTGATTGCGGGAGATTCGACTGCAAATGTTATCTATCTCGCCTACAGCGACACACTCAGGCTGGCGATTGAGAAGTATGAACTGGAAAAGTTTCGCAAACGCGATAGCCTCAAGTGAAAACTATCGTGCTATGGGCGGCAGACCTCCCGCCCACGAGTATTTTGTGGAATGAGCCGTAAGTTTTCTCGGGCGCGGGCGCCCCTACGGATGTTGTAAGTTTGTCAGATGCAGGTTACAGATCACCCGCGCGCGCTGATTCGGCTTCGTCGCGGGCGGCTTTGCGCCAGTTGTAATTTTTGATCTGGTCGGGTGGTTCGATCTTTGGCGTATTGATGCCAAAATACCTCTGATACCATTTCCACTTTTTCTTTTCGGACTTGAAAAACTTTTTCACCATCCGGTCATAAACACCGGCGTGCGCATCATAGCGTTCAATCATCTGCATCAGGTTTTCGATATTTGAGCGTCGCTCCAGCGCCTGGCGTAAAATGTCATAGTCGTGGAAATTAAAAAACATCTGCACCATCGGATCAATAATCGGCCCGAAAAAAACCATGCCCTGCGATGCGATATAATTCAGCGGCTTGGATGTCTCGAGCGTAATAAGCGCCGGGGCGGCCATGCGCCACTCAACAATTTTCTCGGCCAGCTTGTTGAGCACGCGGTATTCTTCGTCGGGAATCGCTTCACTCTCAGAAGCGGCCGGTGGTATATTTGAGAACAGTGACATCAGCGGCTACTCGTTCTCCGGCGGCCCGGAGAGAATGGCATCAGGAACTTTTGGCGCTTTGATATGCGCTTTGACATACGCAACAACTTCATCCTTGTTGTCCGTAAACGTAACATACAGTCCGCGGAAATTCTCCAGGCGTGACGGCACCGCAAACGGCGAGAGCAACACGCCATTGGGATCGACGTAATAACTGCGGAACTGTTTCCACGGGCGCGTGAAAGTCTGTGTGGTGGATTTTACGGTCACGCCGTTTTCATCCAGACGATAGCGGGTCGGGAAAAAGAACTTTGAAAGTGAGAAGAACAACAGGGCCGAGGCGATAATTCCAAACCCGGCTGATTCCATCATCCAGGCAGCGAAAAATCCACTGGCAAAAACTGCCGAGAGCGCGATTGAGGCTCGTTTGGTAGACTGTACAAACGGATGCGAGACCCAGGCGATGCCGGGATTTGTGTCGGGTAACTCGTCCATTGGTTTGTCTATCGATGTCGGGATTCTTCATCCGTCTGTGGCGGATTCCGGTACCCGACCTACGGTTTATCGAGAGAGCGCGGTGGCATCAAAGAAAAGAACACTAAAGATTATCCGGCGTGCGGTAGTTTTCTTTGCGGACTGTTTTTATCATCTCCAACAACTCCTGGGCCGTGATCACGCCTTTCTTGATCAACAGACGCGCCAGGGCCTGTTGTGAAAGATTGTTTGAGAGTGTCAGTTCGGCGAAAGAAACGTCACGTTCTTTGCCATCAACCACCATTTTCAGAGCGGTTGCAGATTCACCCGGCAATGTGGCAGGTCCCGGTTTATTCCTGGAGAAAAGCCCCATCACTAGTTTTCCTGTTTTAAGGCTTCCGGCGGATTCAGCGAGCCGGTGCGGTAGCCCTCCAGATCAAGTGTCACAAAACGAAATCCTGCATTCTTAACTGCTCGCGCAACTTGATGCCGGAGCGCGTCATCATCCAGCTTGCGCATATCAGGCGCTGACAGTTCCAGCCGTGCTACCTCATTATGATACCTGACCCGGAACCCGGAAAAACCGAGGCCTTTGAGAGCTGATTCTGCGCGGTCAATTTGCCTCAGAACATCCTCAGTGATAGTGACGCCATGCGGTATGCGCGAACTCAGGCAGGCCGAGGCCGGTTTGTCGGCGACAGGCAACTGCAACGCCCGCGCGATTTCTCTGACTGTCGGTTTATCGAAGCCGCATTCCAGGAGAGGTGAAGCAACCTTGTTTTCAGCTGCGGCCCTGGCGCCGGGGCGAAAGTCACCCAGATCAGAAAGATTAGCTCCGTCAAAAATCACATCAATATTTTCTTGTGATCTTATTTTTTCCAGTTCACCGTAAAGTTCCGACTTGCAAAAATAGCAACGCTGCGGGCTGTTTTCATAGTAACCGGCGACTTCCATCTCTTTGGTTAAGATGAAACGCAGTCGTGAGCTGTCAAGCCCGATATAAGCGGCGAAGTTTTCAACTTCAGCGCGTTCGGATTCGGGAAACGAAGGCGATACAGAGGTTACCGCCAGAACGCGCAGGTCTCCCAGCGTTTGTTTGCAGGCCCAGAGTACCAGGGCCGAATCCAGGCCGCCGGAGAACGCCACCAGCGCCGATGAGCGCCGCCGGACACAGGCCAGTAGTTTGTCAATCAGCAACTGTGTGTCGATGTCCGCCGCAGCGCGGGAGAGTTCTTCTGACATCACTTGCGTCCCAGCGTTGTTGCCGGACCATCCCAGTCGATACGCTGGCGCTGGCCACCGGCGTAAGTATATAGAGCAATAGCATGATTCGTATGATCGGCGCCAAACGTAATCTCGCCGGAAACCCCGGAATAATTTTGCACGGTCGAAAGATACTTGCGCATGCGGCTTTGTGTTTCTGCGCCGCTCAGTATTCCGTTGACAATCAGATTGACCGCATCATAGCCCAGCGCCGCCAGCCGGTCTGGTGGTTCGCCATATGCTTGCCGATAGCGCTCTGCGAAAGTTATATAGGCTTCGCTGCCAGTGTTCTGCGCCAGGTTGGAACTGAAAATGACACGGCGCACATTTTGCAGGGTCATGTCACGAATGTTTTGCGACATCAGGCCGTCTGATCCGAGCAGTGTGGTGAAGATGTTATGAAAGTTTATTTGCGGCAGGGCCAGTTTCAACTGGCTCTGATTGGCCGAGACAAAAATACAGCCGATTTCCACCGGAGCCTCATTCAGATTAAGCGTATCACCATTGGTGTTCAACATGACGGCGTTTTCTTCATAGGCCGACAGAAAATGGTCTTTAATTTTCCGGCAAAATCCTCCAAAATCCGTGGCGCGTGGCGGAAAAATTTCATACGCAACTATTTCACCTCCCAGAGATTCAAAGCGCGCCACAAACGCCTCGGCCATGCGGCGTTCGTTGTCACTGTTTGGCGCCAGCGCCGCGGCCGTTGACGCCGGAATCTTCATGAACGCATACTCGGCCAGGCGCCTGCCGACCATTTCCGGTGAGGGTGTCATCTGGAATGTCGCTTCGGAGAGCTGAGTAAAATCAGCCTGCGAGGCGGCCGGAGCCAGGGCCGAAATTTCCGCGCAATTCAATGTCGCGGACACCGCAACGGCTTCCTCGGAAGTCAGCGGTCCTATTATAGCCAGCGCATCAGAGTTTTGTGCCGCCAGGGCTGCGCGTGAGGCATTGACAGCGCTTCCTTTGGTGTCCGTTGTTTCGAAATCGAGTATCACTCCGCGTTCGGATTCCGCATGGCGCGCGGCCAGCAGCGCCCCGCGCTCAATCCGCTGGCCGTAGCGTTCAAGTTTTCCAGACAGCGGCAGCGCCAGCGAAATGATTCCGTGTTTTTTTGATTCTGGACCTCCGGCTAACCGGCGGTGATCTCGCAGGCTCTTGATTTCTTCGGCTTCAAGATACGGCCTGAGTTCTGGTTCCAGGGA
>JADFNA010000260.1 GCA_022563625.1 Candidatus Zixiibacteriota bacterium | reverse complement strand
ATGGGCAGCAGGCCGAAAATAGTGGTGATTGTGGTGGACAAAATAGGCCGGAGTCTGCGTTTGCCCGCTTTTATCAGCGACAGGTAGCGCCCCGAGCCTCGCAGGCGTCCCTTGTTAACGAAGTCCACCAGCACCAGCGCATCATTCACCGCCACCCCGGCCAGCGCCACAATCCCGTACATGGTGGCAATGGAAAAAGGGACCCCCAGAAACAGCAAACCGGTGACGGCCCCAAGAATTGCGAAAGGAATAGTAAAGATGATAATAAGGGGCTGCAGAAACGATTTGAACTGGGCGCCCAGTATCATATAGATCAGCAGTATGCCGACGACAAATAGTTGTGCAAGTGAGCCGAATGCGTTCTTGAATTCATTCCATTCTCCCCCAAAATCCAGACTGTAACCGGGGTATTTTGCCGATATCTCGGCAAATTCCCGCTCGACCAAACGGGCTATCTTGTCAAGCTGGATGACATCGGGGTCATTTTCACCGGAGATCGTTACCGCACGGTCCTGGTTGAAGCGCCGGATTTCTGCGTAGCCGGTGGCTGTTGTGCGTGTGGTTACGTCAGAGAGCGCTATTGTCCGTCCGTCGGGCGTGGACAAACGCATTTGATCGAGGGCGGCGAGGTTACCGCCGAGAGCTTCATCGTATTTGACAATCACCTTGATTTCCTCGTCGCCGTCACGGTACGAAGTCGCTTCAACGCCTTCAAAGGCGATCACCAACTCCCTCGCCACAATCGCCGGATTAACTCCCAGCCTGGCCGCAGTCGCCATATCGACCGCATAGCGAAGCTCCGGTTTGCCGGGTTCCAAATCGTGACGGACATCGAACAGACCCTCGGTTTTCTCCAGACGCTTTTTTAGTCCGGTCGCGAGCGCTTCAAGGTCTTCGAGATACTTCCCCTTGATTTTCACCTCCAGCGGGGAGCCGGTTGGCGGACCGGATTCAATTTTCATGAATTCAATCGAGACCGGGCCTGCGATATCGGAAAACGCCTCCCTCATCTCCGCTATCAAACTGTCATTTGATATAGTTCGCTGATCAATGTCTTTAAGATCAATTGATATCTGTCCGACATTCGGCTTGAAATACCATTCAGTCTGCGTCATCATAAACCCCGCGCTGGCCGAGTATCCCAGAATGTCCTGCTGTGGAACTTCCTCAAGCGCAAGTTCCATCTGCGCCAGGATTCTCTCAGTCTCTTCAAGATTGACCGACGGCGGCATGCGCAGTTGGACAACGAAGCTGGGAAACTCCTCGTCACGAAACATTTCGACTCCCAGCATTCCAAGCAAAGGCCAAACGCTCAGAAGCGCCAGCAGGAAGGCGCTCACTACGATATAGCGCCAGCGGATCGCTTTGCTAACCAGCGGAACATAGATCCGATTCAGTTTGGAGAAAAGGCGCCTGCGCCAGCTGGTATCATGGCGGCGCTTTTTTACTTTCCCGGACCACTCTGTGATATGCGACGGCAGAACCAGAAACGCCTCCAGCAGGGATGCCAGTAGCGCCAGCGATACGACAATCGGAACGATTCTTAGAAATTGCCCGACTATACCCGGCATAAGCATCAATGGCAGAAAACCCGCAACTGTGGTGGCAGTGGCTGCCAGCACAGGTGTCACGACCTCGGTTGTTCCGTGATAGGCCGCCTTGATCGGACTCATGCCGTTTTGCATATGGCGATAGCAGTTTTCGATGACGATGATCGCATCGTCCACAACCACACCCAGAACCAACACCAGGCCGAAAAGTGAATTACTGTTGAATGAATTTCCTGTGGCATACAGAAAGATGAAAGTCACCATAAACGTGATGGGAATGCCAAGGGCGGCAAAAAATGCGTTGCGAAAACCCAGAAAGAAAAAGAGTGTCAGAATGACCAGCGCCAGGCCAATAAGCGCGTTCTTTTCGAGCACGTTCAGGACACTGTTAATCAATCTGGAAGTGTCTCCGGTGTAGCTGATCTCGACCCGCTCGGACGGCGGGAGTCCGCTGGCAAACGAGGAGCCGAGCGCTTTGACCCGGTCGATGACTGTCAATGTGCTGGCGCCGGAGTTCTTGGTGACCACCAGCGATATTGCCGGAACTCCGTTGAAATTAAACTTTGTGCGGGGACGCTCAAGATTGCGGCTGACCCTGGCCACGTCTCCCAGCCTGATGTAGCCCGAGAGAGCATCACCTCCGATAACTACATCTCTGACATCCTGAGCGCCACGAAACTGGTCAATCATGCGTATCAGGTATTCACTGCGTCCGAGATCAACACTGCCAACCGGGATTCCGACATTTTTTGCGGCCACGGCGTCAACAACCTGCGCCAGAGATACACCGATTGCATTCAGACGATCAGGATTTATTTCAACCCACAACTGGTTGTCCCGGTCACCGGTAATGTTCACATCCTTGATCCCTTCAATCAACTTGATCTCAGACTTCAGATCGCGCGCAATCTCAATCAGGCGGGCCTCGCCCGCCACCTCGGAGCTGACAACCACATTCAGCATAGGGATAAAATCATCAGCGGTGAAGTTGAAGATGATCGGCTCCTCGGCGCTTTCGGGCAATTCCGTAACCCGATCAACCTCCGTGCGCACATCTTGCAGCAGCGAACGAAACTCGTCGCGCGGCATGGACTCAAACTTGATCGAGAGAACCGAGCGGCTTTCATACGACCGCGAGGAAATTGATTCGATACGATCGACACTGGAGACCTCTTCTTCCAGCGGAATCGTGACCAGCCGCTCCATCTCCTCCGGGTTGGCGCCGGGCCAGTTTGTGATGACATACACCCAGTTCAGCGACACCTCCGGGAATACCTCACGGGGCAAGTTCACAAAGGAGAAGGCCCCGACAACGAAAACAGAAATGGCCAGCAGGTTTACTACGACAGGGTTTCTAATTGAGAAGCGAATCAAGAGAAATCTCCCTGATCACATTCAACGGAGCGCCATCGAAAAGCGCCAGCGCGCCCTCAACGACAATGCGGTCTCCGGCTTTCAGTCCGCTCAGGACGGTCACACCCGAGCCTATCCGTTCACCGAGCGTGATGGGCTGAAAACTGGCCCGCTGATTGAGGACCAGAGCCACATGCGGACGGCCGTCGCGCGATAGCGCCGCCTCGGAGGGTATAACGATTTTGCCGCTTTCCACACGTCGGGAAAAACTGGCTGTTAATGTTTGGCCGGAGCGCAAAAGCAGTCCGGGGTTTTCCACAACCAATTCCGCCCTGAAGAGTTTTGTTCGCTCGTCACCCTTGGGGCTGATGGCCCGTACCACTCCGGCAAAACTAACACCACGCAGACTCACCCCGGTCACGACAGCCGAATCACCAATTGAGACAGAATTCAAATTTCGCTCGGCCAGAAAAATATCCATAATCAAGCTGGTTCTATCAGTGATTTCTACTACAGTGGCCCCGGGAGGAGGTGTTTCGCCGATTTCGAAAGGCAGCCGGGATATTTCGCCGGAAAT
The DNA here is from genome assembly GCA_022563625.1 of Candidatus Zixiibacteriota bacterium. GTDB lineage: Bacteria > Zixibacteria > MSB-5A5 > GN15 > JACZUZ01 > JADFNA01. Next base: position 352 of record JADFNA010000260.1, on the reverse strand, counting down.
AGCCGCCTTGATATTCGTTTCAGAGAGATTCTTGCGGGCAATCTGTTCATTGGCCAAGGCCGTCTGTTTTTTGGACTGAGCAATTTCAAAAGACAGCCGCGAACGTCTGGCGGGAAGTCACTGGCGACAGTTATATCGTTGATATTCGCAAGGTGTCCGATGCTAAAGCTGCGGCTCGCTATGTCGCGAAGTACGCCAGCAAAGCCTTATCATCTCGTGTCTGGAGGAATTCGGTTCGTCTGCAAGAGGCTATCGTGTCATTGCACGGTCGCCGCACGTTTCAGACCTTTGGATCATGGACCAAGCTTGAGCTAAGCAAAACTCCGTCCGACGATGCTGCCTGGAATATCAT
>JADFNA010000259.1 GCA_022563625.1 Candidatus Zixiibacteriota bacterium | reverse complement strand
CCGACTCCTATATTTGACGTCTCCAATCCAAAAGCTCCCCGCTTCGCAGGCCAGTGGAACTTTGAGGGCGGCTGGGTCGGTGATGTACTGCGGCAAGACAGTCTCGCTATTCTGACACAGGTAGGCGGGGGGGTTTTCTAATCTATGATGTATCTCATCCGCAAGCGCCTCAACGATTGACTCGATATCAAGCCGCTTCTTCGACGGGCCCGGATGACTGGCAGTGGAACGTTGTTGCGGCAGTCAGCAATTCACTTCTGTTTATGGCCTATGAAACACTCTCGTCAGAACTGCTGGATATCAGCGATCCGACTGACCCCAGGACGCTTGGACGGTTCACGCCCCACGGGTTGGTGCAGGCGATAGCTCTGACGCCTGAATATGCCGTGTTGGGTTACAGAGAGGCTTCTGACTGGTGGTCGCCAGCGTCAGGGGGCGGAATCGAGATTGTGAACGTATCCGACCCGAGTGATCCGCAGACCGTGACACTACTCAGTCTCGGCCAGGCTGTGACAGACATAGCTCTATTTCATAATCGCATCATTGCCGCGCACCCCGGTGGAACGTTATCAATACTGGACATAAGCGAACCTGCTAAGCCTGTCATTCTTAGTAAGCTCAGCGACAGCTCAGGGTTAGAAGTCAGTTCGACTGGCCGAACAACTAGCATCGCCTTATCGGACGAAGGCGATTTCGCGTATGTTGTCAGCCGGGACATAATGAATATGGAGGACACATCCAATCCTTACTATGGCAAATGTACGTTCAAAGTGATTGACCTGCGAAAAGCGAAAACACTGCGCGTAATGAGTCAACTCGATTTCGACCGTCACAACATTTGGGATCTTTCGATCGTAGCGCACGACAATTGCGTGGTCATATATACAGGTGACATCCTGATCTTAAATGTTAGTGACCCGACTCAGCCTGCAGTCATCACACAAGAGCGCTTTCCACCGGCGCTGTACTGGGTGGGCTTTAAGGTTGGACTTGCCGCCGACAACCAAAACATATATTTGGGCGCCGCCGAAGATGGCCTATTTGTATATAGCCTGCCTACAGCAGACTTGCAAAAGTAAAGAGTGATTAGCCTAAAAGTTAGACTTTCCACTAAGCCTCCCACACTTACCAGGTGCGGGCCTGGGACCAATTGGGGACCACTCTCTGTCCAAACTGCTCCAAATCAATCCAAAGTAATACATGATGATCCTATGCTTAAGCCTCGGCCCCGTTTTGTATTGTGATTCAAGCAAACGCGAATCGTCTGGATCAGTTTTTAATTCCCCGGTGTCTACCAATTCCACCACCCCGGCGGACAATAGCGCCATATGCGGCGTCATTCTGCTTGTTTTAGTATCGGTGAATCGCCAAACGCCTTGCTGAACTTCGCAATAGTCGTTGGCGCGTGGCCGGCATAGTGGTTATTTATGTACAACAGCGTGTTGATTTTTTTCGTAATGATTTTCGAAACAACTGAGGCCCAGCGTTTGAGCGAATCAGTCCGGTCAATCACTTCTTTGTCCCAACTATCGGTTATCGCTTCAATTTGTTTGCGATCACCCACCAGGCGAATGTAGGAAAAATCAGTAGTAGTCAATGGAACGTCATCCGGCAACTCGTCGGCATGCGGCATCCAGGCCATGTCAGTCAGGGCCAGCGCGCAGTTGTGAGCTCTGAGAATATCTGTAAACTCGGGCTTGAGCCAGGCCTTGTTGCGGATTTCGACTGCATAACGAAACTCCACTGGAGAATCAGCAAGGAACTGATCCAGGAGTTCCAGAAACTTCTTGCCAGATGAAAACGCTTCCCGGTTAAAATACGGAAACTGAATCAACAGCGGCCCGAGCTTGCCGCCCAGACGGCCCATGATATTCAAGAACCGGTCCCGGTCGGCGTAGGTTGCTTCGCGTGTTAACACTAAATCTCCGCGCGGCCTGGCGCCGGTTCCGCAATGCACAATCGAGCGCGGAAATTTTGCGGCGAATAGAAAACCATTGGGAGTTTTCTGATTCCAGCCATCAACCGTGCGCTCACTGGGAATGGCGTAATAGGTCGCGTCAATTTCAACTGTGTCATAGCGTGTGGCGTAATACTTGAGAAAATCACGCGGCTGTGTATTCTCAGGATAAAACGGCCCGACCCAGTCTTCTTCGGAAAATGATGAGGTCCCGATGCGTAAGCATTCAGGAAGTGTAAAAAGTTCGGTGTTCATTACCTTGATTCTTTGTATTACACCTTCGCCGCCAGCCATTGGCCCCGGCTGTAATACCACAAAAACACAGCAGCGGTTACGGCGGTAATCGTTCCCATCGAAATCCATACTGACTCAATCGGGCTATGCATTATTTTTACCAACACATATGCCAGCGGTACCTGCAACGCCCAGGCGTGAATCAAAGAAATCACCATAGTCGGTTTGTTCATACCCACTCCCACGTACAATGATTCGAGAATAATCCAGACACCCCAGAACGGCATGGCCAGCGCAAAAATGCGCAAAATCGTCACCGTATTATTGATTGTCTGTGGATCATTAAAATACAGACCCGCAAAATCCCTGGCGAAAATGTAAGTGACAATACCCAGCGCCGTCATCAAACCGGTCGAAAGCATAATCGATTGATTGCCCGTTTTTCGCGCGCGGTCAATTTTCCCGGCGCCCAGCGTCTGACCTAGCAGCGCCCCCAAACCAAGCCCGATACCGACCACGATCATCATACCCAGCATTACAACCTGCATGCCGATCGCATACGACGCCAGAACTTTGTCACCATACAGCGCGATCAAAGGTGTCAACGCCAACCGCATGCCGGAATCCGATGCGCCGGCAACCCAGGCAGGGGCGCCAATTCTTATCATCTCGATCATTGAGCGCAGGTTGATATGTTCCCTGGCGCGCAGGTGAAGCCGCACATTTGCTTTGCCGGATACAAACAGAATAATACCGGCAACCAGCACGGCGCTGTATGAAACAACAGAAGCAATTGCCGCGCCCTCAACACCCAGCGCCGGAAAACCCAGATAGCCGAAAATCAATAACGGATCCAGCGCCATGTTCAACACGGTCGAGGCCAACATGATCACCATCGCCATCTGCGGATTGGCCACACTGCGCAGCGCGGTGAATACACTGTAGGCGACAAACGCCGCCGGCATGCCCCAGAACATGATGCTGCCATATCGAGCGCTGAGTTCAAGCGTGGCGCCGCGCGCGCCGGCCAGATACACTAACTCATCGATAAACAATAGACCCAGTCCGGCGAACAGCGCGCCGACGACAAACTTTAGCAGAAATGTTTCCTTGATCGACTTTTCGGCCAAATCATAACGCTTCTCGCCGTACCGTCGGGAAATAATCGCCACTGAACCGGCGCCAATCATCATGTTCACCGATCCGACAAACCACATGATATTATTAAAAATCGCCAGGCCCGCCACTGCCGATTCGCTTTGCGGAAGCTGGGAAACCCACCACGTGTCGACCATGGTATAAATATGCGTAGATAAGAAGCCGAGCATGGACGGAGCGCCCATGATAAAAATCGAGCGGATAATCGGCCCTTCAGTGTAATCGGCGGGGGAGTTGTCTTTCGTGGAGTCGATATTCCCGGTCATGTGTTAAGTATATAGCCGTCGGTCAGAATCCCCAAAGAGACCGACAAGTCTCGACGGGTTCTGACATTTTCACAGAATTGACTCAAAGAAAAAAGTGGTGGGGGGAGGATTTGAACCTCCGAAGGCGAAGCCAGCAGATTTACAGTCTGCCCCCTTTGGCCACTCGGGAACCCCACCAGGGGTATGTGCGCTGCGCGTTTTGGGAGAGCGCGTTAAG
>JADFNA010000258.1 GCA_022563625.1 Candidatus Zixiibacteriota bacterium | reverse complement strand
TGCGTTTCACGTTCTCACCCAGGGCGAATTTGATACTCTTGGGGGCGGCCCTGAACTTCAGGTCCTCCGGCGCTGAGCCCCAGCGCAGTTTGATAACCTGCGCCTGGCCGCCAATCGGGTTACATGACCCGTGCAAGAGCTGTGAACAGGTGACGCCGCCCGAAAGCTGGCGGTAAATCGAAATATCATCAGAATTGACAACATCGCCTATTCTGACTTCAGCCGTGATCGCCTCGGTGCATTCATTGACCCCCTTCGAGATCGCGATATGAGAATGTTCATCAACGATTCCGGGAGTCAGATGCTTGCCGGCGGCATTGATCACGCGAACGCCATTAGGGGCTTTCAGACCTTTGCCGACCCGGGCGATCTTACCGTTTTTGATCAACACATCTGCGCCTTCGAGCCTGCCTGCCGCATCGCAGGTCCAGATCGTAGCGTTCTTGATCAGCACATCTTCCTGTGCGGGCGGTCCGGCGAATCCGTAGGCCATGTTCGGGTAGGTGAGTTTTCCGACAAGTTCTTCGTCTTCTTCTTCACCTTCATCGTCGTCCTTTTCACCCTCTTCGGAATCGCCCTCTTCGTCGCCGGATGACTCGTCATCGTCGGACTCTTCATCTTTTTTGGCGTCCGGATCATAGTGTTCCGTCTTGACAGCGATCCAGTTGGCGTAGGCTCCATCAGCCAGGGCACAGCGGCCGAACAGCGAGTCATTTTCAGAACGCGCCGAAAAGCGATAAGTCCCATCGAATCCAAGCGTGTCCAGCTTGACGGAAAACTGCAAGTGATTGTCATCAACTGACGGCTTCTTGAGTTTGGCGTCGACGCTGTCGACTGACAAAAAGCTCAGTTTTCCTTTGAGTTTTTCGACTTTGCCTTCAAGCTCCAGTTTGAATTTTTCTCCGGCCAGAGAAAACTCGTAAGTTCCGCGCACATCTTTTGGCGGGTCGTCTTTGACTTCGTGTTCCTGACCGGCGATCCAGACCGAGAGAATCTTTGTCTTCTTGTCGAAAATGTCCCCATCGGTAACCACCAGATTGGCCAGCTTGCCCCTGCTGACTGTACCCGTCAGTTTAGAAACACCGAGCAGTTTGGCTGGAACGGTAGTCAGCGAAGCCAGCGCATCATCGGCGCTCAATCCGCGTTTAACCGCTTTGCGCAGGTTTTTCCAGAAAGTATCTTTCTTCTTCAAGCCATGCATGGTCAAAGCGAAGGTGACATTCGCCTCCGCCAGCCGCGCCGGATTGGACGGCGCAGCTTCCCAGTGGCGCAACTCGGCCAGAGAAACATCAAGTTCATCTTCAAGCGTCTTGACCGTCGGTGTTTTCGGATAGTTAATAGGAAGGATTATGGCAGCGCCGAGGGCTTTGATTTCATCCAATCGCGCGTACTCATAACCGCTGCCAACATGAATCAAGGACAGATCGAATTCGTCGGCCACCCGCGCCGCCCTAAGAAGTGTTAGCTCATCGCCAGTTTCGAAGACGATAGCTTCCTTGCGAACATTTGCCAGCGCCGCCAGAGTAGCGTTGAACTCCGGCTGAGGCTGATTCGGATTGGCGTTATACGCGGCTTGCGCCTTAGCGTACCAGTCGGCGTCTTTGATCGTCTGGCGAATCAAGGCGATACTGCCCATCAGCGAACTCGGATAGTCCTGCTTCGAGCTTCCCTTATCAAACGACGCGAATTGGCGGCCTGCTGAGACAAGAGTCAAATCATTTGGATTTCCTTCACCCAGGGTGGCGACAAATGCGCGTCCTCGGAAAATACCGTCGCGGCCGCCTGATTGGACAACCGTGAAACCCTGCTCGATAAAGTCCTTGGCGGCTTTCTTGTCCGCTTTGAACTCATCAATCCAGTTCTTGTCCGGATGCAGCGCGCCGTTCCAAGCTTTGCCACCGACACGTTCGATCTCAGGCGTGGGGCCTTCTCCCCGGCTTCGCCGTTTGGATTTTTTTCGTTCAAATCCGTACTCGGTGAAGGCGTCGATAAACCCGGGGTAAACAGTCTTGCCTTCCAGATCAATCACATTGGCGCCGGCTGGCGTTTTCACCCTGGCCCCGACAGCGATAATCTTGCCCGATTCACAGACAATCGTCGCTTGCTCGATTTTCTTGCCCGGTGACGGGATCAACGTCGCGTTGATAAACGCGGTAAGTGTTGGTGTGTTGTCCCTGATCTTGTAATCAGGTGTTGTTTCAGATACAGCGAAAGCCTCGCCGCCTGAGACCAGGAGCGCCACAAGCGAAAGCGCCGCTCCCTTGATAAACACACGGTGAAACAGCGCTGCGGCCCTGCCATAACTCTGACATTGTACCTGCCATTGTACTTGTGTGTAACTCATGTATTACTCCCTACATTTCAGAAGGTGGTCCCAACATTCTTTCCGGCACAGAATAGCGCTCTGGCTGGGAAAATCAAGGGATGAATGATTCTGAAACACGGAGAGGCCCAAATTCGCGTCTGGAACAGAAAACGGTTTTCTCATGTTAGACCTGGCAGGGATTCACCGATCGAATTCTGAGAGGCTATTCTGAAAAACGCTGATTCATAAAAGAGATGTTTGAACAGCCCTGATTATGTATCCTGAACCGATGACAACAGCGGAAACGGCCCCACCGAGAACTGGCAACACAGCAGATAATCCTCACGGCCAGAGCGGACTCATTTCTGTCATCATTCCGACTTTCAACGAGGTTCGCAGGATTGGACGTTGTATCAGCAGGGTGCGCCAGGCCGCCAAAACTGAAGGACCGCTGGAGATAATTGTGGTTGACGGCGGAAGCGATGATGGGACCGCCCAAAGCGCCATCCTGGCGGATAGTATTGTCATCTCATCGAAAGGGCGCTCGAATCAGCTTAATCGGGGCGCCGAAATCGCCAGAGGAGAGATACTCTTTTTCCTTCACGCAACAATAAGCCTGCCGGACGGGGCGTTGATGGAAATCCGCCGCGCTCTGGCGAATGGATTTGACGGCGGCGGATTTAGCAACCGTTTTGTCGGTTATGAAAAGAAAATTCAGCGCCTGCGGAAGATCTTGTCCTTCGGACTGGGAGATTATGGCCGCTCTGACAATCTCACCTTCTATGGGGATAATGGAATTTTCGTCAGGCGCTCGGTGTTCAGGAGTCTGGGCGGGTTTGCTGATATTCACGTTATGGAGGACTATGAATTCAGCAGACGTCTGGCGAAATCTTATTCCGCCAAGCGTATTATGTCGCCGCGTCTGGCGGTCTTACCGCGCCGACATCTGAAATCCGGACTGCTCAAAACTCGTCTGCAATGGATCAGTGTTTATTCCCTCTACAAACTCGGTTTACCGACCGTATGGATCAGGCGCATCTACTCAGATCCAAGAGAACACAGGCGGTTGCAATAAGCGGAAAGCTGCTGAGGCCACCCGCTGTTCGCCTGTTGATGAATCCCTAATTGTCTTTGCGAGGAGTCCGGCAGCTGCCGGACGACGTGACAATCTCGTTGTTACGAAGCGCACGAGATTGCTTCGCGGAGTTTATCCTGTGCGAAGCCGAAGGGCTTGCAAAGATTGCAATCTGGACTTTATCAACAAGCCAGCTTGGTCAAGGCGCCCGAAAAACATCAGCTAAGAATCAAGGCAGGGTTAGTCCGCCGGACTGGTCCACAATCTGCCTTACATTCGGACTATTGTAATAATTGATTTTGTATTGAGCGTGAAGCTTTGTGGCGCGGGCGATTTCGCTTGAGACCAATGTTGTTTCTTATCTGGAAAACCTGGTTAGCCGAGCCTATTTCCTGCTCTATGGGGTCAGGGGCAAAACCGGCGCCCAGATCTGGAAATTTCTGTCACAAACCTTCCC
>JADFNA010000257.1 GCA_022563625.1 Candidatus Zixiibacteriota bacterium | reverse complement strand
AGGGCCTCTGTCAGTATGTGATCGGCTGTATCCTGGGCCACCTTTATAACCAGTTGGCAGTCAAACCGTTCGATGATTTCTTCGAGCGCAACAATTTCGTTGGCCAGAATCTTTGGAGCCTCTCCCTCTTTAGTCGTCAGGCGGCCAATCACCAGCGCCAAACGGCCCAGGCTGATCAGCGCCTTGCTTTTCTCATAACAATCCGAGAAACAGACCAGTTCCGTCGCTCCGGTGAAATCCTCAAGCGTCGCGAAAGCCATCTGATTACCACGTTTGTCCACTTTCACCGAAATCGCAGAAAAAATTCCGGCTACGCGGACTTCGCTGTTATCAGGGGCCTGGGGCAATTTGTCGATCTGCGTCACTCGAAACTGGCTAATCAGCGTCCGGTAGCGGTCCAGAGGGTGCCCGGTGACATAGAATCCAAGCGTCTCTTTTTCACGCGAGAGAAGGTCTGTGGGATTGAATTCTTCCACATCAGACAGGGTCGGTTCGGTTCGCTGAGCGGCCCCGGATTCGTCGGCGAAAAGATCATGTGAAGCGGAACGCTCCTGAGAGCGAGCGCCATACTCTAGCGTTTTTTCAACTGCCAGGGCTTTTTGTCGCCGATTGCCCTTCAGGCTGTCAGTCGCCCCGGCAAATATTAAAGATTCCAACGTCCGGCGATTTAACGCCCTTGGATTCACCCGGCTGGCGAAATCCGCCAGAGTGGAAAATTTCCCGTCCCCGGCCCGGGCGTCGAGAATCGACTGCACCGAACCCTCGCCGACATTCTTGACCGCCAGCAATCCAAAACGAATCGCATTGTCAACTACGGAAAATCCGAGTTCTGACTCATTCACATCCGGCGGGAGGACAGTGATTTCGAGCTGGCGGCACTCCTCCATCAATTGATAAATGCGGTCGGCAGAGTCAATTTCCGAAGTCATCAGGGCCGCAAAAAACTCACGCGGGTAATATGCTTTTAGATACGCCGTCTGATATGCGACATAAGCATAACACACCGAATGGGCTTTATTGAATCCATAGCGGGCGAAGGTTTCGATCTGGTCGAAGATGCGCTCAGCGGTTTTTGAGTCAACGCCCTTTTCCTTACAGCCGGACAGGAATTCTTGTTTTTGTTCGGCCATCAGCCGTGGGTCTTTTTTACCCATCGCTTTGCGCAGCAAATCCGCTTTGCCCATGCTGTAGCCGGCCAGTTTGTTGGCGATTTGCAACACCTGTTCCTGAAAAACAATCACACCGTAAGTGCTTTTGAGAATGTCCTCCAGCGCTGGATGGTCATAGCTGATGTTTTTTGATTTGTGTTTGCGCTGAATATAAACATTGATCATTCCCGAATCCAGCGGTCCGGGCCGATAGAGCGCATTCATGGCCATCAGGTCATCAAATGTCTCGGGCTTGAGCTGGCGCAGGTAGTCGCGCATACCTGCCGATTCAAACTGAAATATCCCGATAGTCCGGGCTTTTGAAAACAGACTGATTACTTTGGGATCATCGAGCGGGATGTTATCGATATCAAGCGGTTCATGTGTGCGCGCTTCGATCATGCGCAGAGAGTCATCAATAACTGTCAATGTCCGCAGTCCTAGAAAATCCATTTTTAACAGGCCGATTTTTTCCACAGACTTCATGTCAAACTGGGTCGTGATTTCATTGTGTGAGCTTTTGAAGAGCGGCACAAAATCAGTCAGGGCCGAAGGGGCGATCACGACTCCGGCAGCGTGGGTCGAGGCGTGGCGGGTCAGTCCCTCAAGACGTTTGCTGTAGTCCATCAGTTTGGCCACGGCCTGGTTTGTTTCTGCCAGTTTTCTGAGTTCCGCGTTTTTTTCCAGCGCAATGTCGAGTGTCATGTCCGCCCCCGGCGGAATCATCTTGGCGATCCGGTCAACCTCGGCATAAGGCATCGAGAGAACACGTCCAACATCGCGCAGCGCTCCGCGAGCGGCCATTGTGCCGAAAGTGATGATTTGCGAGACGTTTTCCTTGCCGTATTTTTCTATGACATACTCGATAACTTGGTCCCGGCCTCGATCGGCGAAATCAATATCAATATCGGGCATTGAGATTCTATCGGGATTCAGGAAACGTTCGAACAGCAGGTCATATTTCATTGGATCAAGGCTGGTGATTTTAAGGCTGTAGGAAACAAGCGATCCGGCGGCGGAGCCGCGCCCCGGGCCGACCCGGACTTTAATTGAGCGCGCGTAGTCGATAAAGTCTTTAACGATTAAAAAATAACCGGCATACCCCAGGCGCTCGATAACATCAAGTTCATAATTGAGGCGGTCGGTCAACTCGCCTGTGATCTCATCAAATCTTTCGGCCAGGCCTTCTTCGGAAAGTTTTCTCAGGTACTCATCGGGATCGACGAACGGTTTGGGAATGGGGAAATGTGGCAGATGCAGTTTGTCGAATTCCAAATCCAGCGAACATTCCTCTGCGATGCGCAGGGTATTTTCGCGCGCTTCGGGAAAATCACCAAACAGTTCAGCCATTTCATCAGGGGACTTGAAATAAATCTGGTCAGTTCCAAATTTCATCCGGCGCTCATCTGTGACCAGCTTGCCGGTTTGAATGCAGAGCAAAGCGTCATGCGCATCAGCGTCTTCGCGGCGCAGATAGTGGCAATCATTACTGCAAACCAGCGGCAAATCCGTATCAGCCGCCAGACGGGTAATCTCGGGAAGCAGGCGTCCCTCAATATCCAAACCGTGGTTCTGCATTTCCAAGTAGAAATTACCTTCACCGAAAATGCCGTGATAGCGCTCGGCGGCGGTTTTTGCCGCGTCATATTCACCGCGCAGCAAAAGCCAGTTGACTTCTCCCTGTGGGCAGGCCGAAGTGGCGATCAATCCCTCGCTGTGGGCGGCCAGGTATTCGTGGTCGATGCGCGGTTTGTGATAGAAACCCTGCAGATACCCGGCGCTGGCGAGTTTGATCAGGTTTTGATAGCCGGTTTTGTTGCGCGCTAACAGAAGCAGGTGAAACCCGCCGGAAGGATATTTTTCCGACGGCTTGCGGTCGGTCATCGGCCCGGCCGAGATATAGGCCTCCATGCCGATAATCGGTTTAATCCCGGCGGCGATGGCTTTTTGATAGAATTCGATTGCGCCAAACATATTGCCGTGATCGGTGATGGCCAGAGCCGGCATGCGGTACTCTTTGGCCAGCTTGATGACTGCGTCCAGCTTGCAGGCGCCGTCCAGCAGCGAATACTGGCTGTGCGTATGCAGATGGACGAATTCCGCGGATTTCATAAGCTCAATATACAGCGCCAGCTCAAAAGTGGGGAGATGGCGGGGTGATATTTTTTTCGAAATGACACATTGCATGCCAGGGGTGAGGGAACCTCACTCCTACGGCCATGTGTCAAGGGAAAGCGGGAGTATCCAGGCCGCCGAGAAGCGGAAGTCCCATTTCTCCTCGCCGGGCAGGGGACGCGAGAGATAGACAGGGAAATCAAAACGGATTTGCTGGCCGTTCCAGATAGAAGGTGAGACAAAGGAAACACCGGCGGAGGAATAGTAGTTGAAACCCTGGCTGCCGGTTTGAGTTTCATAAGAGCCGGAACGGTTTATACCTTTGAAATTAACCCAGGCCGTTTGCAGGAAAAACTCAATGTCGAAACGTGAAATGAAACGGCTGGCCGACAAAAGTTTACTGGAAGAGAGCGTCCTCAAAATGTGGATATCACCCAGGACTGCTGTGTACCTCGTAGACTCAAGGCCGTACAAACTGCGGTCCTGATAGCCCCGGACTCCGCCGTCAGCAAGCTAGACATCTTCGGCCCAGTTTTTCGGGGACGAACCGGGTGAACGAAAGATACGGGCGTCGGT
>JADFNA010000256.1 GCA_022563625.1 Candidatus Zixiibacteriota bacterium | reverse complement strand
GGTTGTACATCAAGGTTAAAGAATCTTCGCCCAACTAGATGTGTTCCGAGTGGAGGGGCGAATGAAACATGATAAATGCCGCTAAAAACGCAGACCGAATAGAACCCGTTGATGTCAGTGTTATCTCCGGGTGTAAACAATCGCTGCCCGGTTAGAGCGTCGTCGAAGTCCAGATCACCGCCAATCACCGGAGCGCCACCGGCATCGGTGACAAATCCTGTCAGGCACGCAACTTGCGCGGTGGCGCTGGAGCAAAGAAGCGCTTGAATTACAACCAGTGTGAAAGCAGCCAGCCCGATGATGTAAATGTTATCTATAATTCGCTTCAATTGTTTTCCTATAACGGCTAAAAAGACATATCAATGTTCAAACGATTCAGCATCGCGCTAGGTCCGCCCACCTGAAACGCTTCTCCCGGGTTGAACAGCCCGAATGTCCAACTCAACCTGACGCGCTCCCAAAGTTTGGGAGAGCTGGCGATAATATCCACTTCCCACCCCAGGTCATCACTGATTCCGTTCGGACGGGCGGGCGGATTAAGCAAGTCAGTGTCGGTTAGTTCATTGGTGATATGATGTTGCTTGTAGGTATGAAACAACGCCTCAAGTGACCCGCCGCTCAGCGGTGAAATCGCGGCCCCGAGCGTGAGGATTTTGATGTTGCTTAATTCGGGATCAAGGACTTCGCCGTAATAGTGTACCGTGCTGGTTCCGCCAATAATCGCGACATTATCTTCGTATCCAGTCTGGCGGAACTCCTGGGTAATTCCGTCTCCTCCGACCTTGTCACCAGACCCTACCGCATAGGCTAAAGTAAACGAGGTGGAAAAGGACTCTTGACTTACAGTGTATGTTGTACCGAAGTCATACGCCCAGGCTCTCAGGCTTCGCAGCTTAAGATTATCGAAGCCGCGCATGAATGAAATATCAGCCCATGAGCGAAGCGCTTCGGTCGGCCTGCCATAATAGCGCATACCTGACCACACCGGATCTTTGTCACGCAAGCCTGAATCCTGGCGACGTAATACATAGGCGCTGATCCGATTATGCTTGTCGAGCGCCCAACTGGCCTGGGCAAACAAATCCGTCCAGGAATCGAATTTTTCTTTGAGCGGTTCGACTGAGACTATTAGCGCGGCTTCCAGCGTTAATCGGTCGACCCCGTAAAAATGGACCCGCAGGGCGTCAAGGTATTCATCAAATAACCACTCGCGCGGCTCATCAAAATCCTGACGCCCGATTTGAATTGACAGGCCGCTTTGATTGATGTCTTTGAACAAGACGTACAACTGCGTTATATCCAGTTCTATATTTTCGGGGGCCCTCGGATTGCGGTCACTGGAAATTACAAATCGTCTGCGTAAACGCGCCTGCGCGAATGTGCGCACGGTTGAATTCCAGTATCCTGTAAGTTCCGCCCGTACGCTTGGTTCGGTATCGCTCTGGTCCCGGTCGTCAATGGGAGAAAGATCGAACTCAGTTTCGCTTTTCAAGGTCCCCCGATACTTGCCGGTCAAAAGTAGTTTGTCGCTCAGTTGGATTCCGGAAGAGGCGTACTCCGGCGCAGCGAGGGCCGGATATTTGAACAGCTCTGCTTCGATCTTTTCAAATTGCCCGCGCGGCTCATTTATGTCAGTCAATTCATTCAGTAAGATGAGTAATCCACTTATTTCAATAGTGTCAGGCGAGGTCCCGTCAATGGCGACGCGTGTCAGGGAACCCTTGATTTTGGAGCCCGCTTTGACATTCGAAGATTTAACTTTTCTGGCTCTCCATTCGTTCTTGTCATTGATTTTACAGCTTACCTCGATATTCTGTCCGACTTTGAGACCTTCAAGGGCGCTCTGTGCAGAATCTAGTGTTACACGACGGGTATCCTTTGTAAACAGGATAGTTCTGCCGTACATCGTGATAGTTCCGTCTTTCAGGTTCACCGACTGTATCACGCCGCGCAATTTCGGTGAGCGGGGGTTCGGCAATGGTTCAATATCGGAGGCGATAAATACTCCGGAGGTGTCCCATTCGCCTTTGATTTCCAAAGTCAAACCGGGCTTGAAATCCATCCGCATATATTCTGGAGCGCCTTTCTGAGCGCTGACCGGTGAAGTTAAAACGAACGCAATTACCAGTGTCAGAACTGAAATGAGTAACGCTTGTGCGGCCCAACTGTATGGGTCTCTAATAGTATTTGTGCCTTTCATTATTCCCTTCCTTTCCCCTTCGCTATTGAACAACATTGTCCACTTCCATGACTGCTTGATCCAGCAGCGCCGGAGCAATCCGGCGCCAGCGCGGCCTGAGGCTGTAAAGCCCCGCCAGCCGGACCAACGCCGCCGCCCGCCACCAGCGCACTCTGTCTGTCAAATCGTTTCCGCCAGAAGTATAGGCGTCAGTAAATGCATCTGATCCCTTCCCGGTTAGACCCTGTAATTCGCTGTTTTGCAAACTGCGCAAGAACAGGTGCGCCAGAAAGTTCCCCAAATCCAGGGCCGGGTCCGCCAGCGAGAGTGTATCAAAATCAAGCAGTGTCACACGTTTATCAGAAACGAGAATTTGCTTATCGAAAAAGTCCCGATGCGAGACTACGAATCCTGATGAGTTAATTTGGGGCATATTTGCGTTAAGCGTTTCGATTGTCATTGCAATTCTTCTTGTCAGATCAGGGTTGGTTCTCTCTATCAGATCGCAGTTTCTGCGCAATCCAGATAGTTCATCGATGAGGGTAAACGCTGGCAAGTCGGCAGGTTCAAGGCTGTGGAGGCGGCGAAGGGCGCTCCCGGCTTGGGCACAAGCGGGAATGAAACGCCTTGGATCTGTAAGGTCGTGCAGCGACGGATGCGGCACTGTCTCGCTAATGATAATACCTGCCATCTCATCTGTAAAGACTAATTTTGGAACCGTGATTCCGTCACTCGCGTCATATTTTAGGCCTGAGCGCTCCAGAAACCTGTAATTTTCTATCAACCGGGCCGCCCTGCGGGGACGCATTAACTTCAACGCCACATCTATGGCATCCACCCCTCCATCTGCGGACTTTTTGCGCAGCTCTCCGCGCAGTGTGCAGCGTTTCTCGAGTCGGTATCCAAGAACTTGACGGGCCGTAAACCACAGTTCTCGATCGCTTTTTGTTACTGCCGCAATTTTAACCGGCTGGCGCCGGCCTGAGTTCCACAACTTTTGCAGTAAAGGCAGTTTTTCGTCAAAAGGGAAAAGTGAAACGACAAGCCCCAGTTCCTTATATTCGAGTAGATGTGGACTTTCCGCCCGATCTGAATACGGCCCTTCCGATCCGGCGAGCTTCCCCCAGAGAATCAGGTCGTTGTTGGTCGAATCACCGGAGATGCTGAGTCGAAACTGAATCGCAAACTCCCCGGATTTGAGAGGTACCACCCTGGGGATCCAGAGACTATCCACGGAAATCCGTCCGCCTTGTCCGCCATACTTTTCGGGCAGGCGCTCGGCGAATAGCTCAAGCATCCGGCTCTCATCCGTCGCCGCGCTAAAACGGTCGAAATCGACGTTTTTCCGGTTCATTTTTCTATCAATAGTTTGCTGCACTTCTCAATTATCTCCCTGGCCTTTACTCGCCAGTGTTGTTCCAATCGACGAAACGGTGAGACGGCCAGTGACAACATACGGAGGGTCGTCCAGTACTTGAGGCGCCCTCTATCCAGAGTTGTCCCGACGGCCTCCTCGTACCCCGTGAGAAAGGCGGATTCTTCGTTTAGCGCCGAGTCCGGCCCGTCCGGTTGTTCTATCAACCGCAGATGGGCGCATAATTCGCCAAGATCGGCGTACTGGTCACCGTCATAAGATCGGTCAAAGTCAATGATTCCCATACTCG
>JADFNA010000255.1 GCA_022563625.1 Candidatus Zixiibacteriota bacterium | reverse complement strand
TAGCCTCCCAGAAGCGGTCCCATCAAGAGCCCGGCGCCAACCACCATTGCCACGTACCCCATGCCCTTGCCGCGCTCGCCTTTGGGGAAGGCGTGGGTGATTACGGCCGGACCCAGCGCCATGTTCATTGATGCGCCCAGTCCCTGCACGACACGCCCGGCCAGAAGCAATTCGAAAGACTGTGTCAGACCGCAGATCAGTGACCCGGCGGCAAACAGCGCGAAGCCGGTCAGATAAATCCGTTTTATTCCGACCCGGCGCGCCCAGGCCGAAAACAACAGCAGAGTCGGGCCGATTGTCAGTGTGTATGCCAGCACCACCCATGAGACAGTGTCAATGTCGAATGCGAAATGGTCGGACAGTGATGGTAATGCGACATTTATTGATGATGATTCAAACGTAGCCAGAAAAGCGCCCAGTCCTGCGACAGTAAACATTTTAAATTTCTGGCTCATGGGCCAGAGATAATACGGCAAGACTGCATAATATGCAAGCAAGCCTGCTCAAATTCAGCTCACTACTTCCCCAGTCTGCTGGACAGCCGCGCGACCTGAAGCTCTACCCGTTTAATTTCGCGTGTCAGCGCGTTCTTGTTCAGCTCCATGAAATACCACAGCTTTATCATAGCGATGGCTCCGCCCATAAACGTTGTCGCCAGGCCATACATAATCATCTCACGCACAGTTTCTACTTCAAAGAATTTTATTGTTGTCATGACCATCAACGCCATAAGCCCTATGGTCCAGACTATAACAATTGCCACCCACCAACGTTGTTTGCTGCGGAAACTGTCAAACACCATCTCCAGCATTCCCTGTTCGCCGCCGTATTCGGCAAACAAATCTTTATCCTCGGCGTGCAGCGCCTCCTGGATTTTTTTGTCGATGTCTCTCATATTCCACTCCTTTCTTGCGCGCCTGTTTCGAGACTACTCTTTCTCAAGAATATTCTTGAGCTCCTCGCGCGCGTGATACAATCTTGATTTTACCGTCCCTTGCGGGATGTTAAGCGCTTTTGAAATTTCTCTGGTTGGCATCTCGTCCACATACTTCAGCGTCAAAATCATTCGCCGATCATCAGACAGTTTTCTGATCGCTAATCTAACCTGGCTGATCTCATCCTGCTTTTCCAGTTCGGCCTCGGCGCTCTCGACAACGCGCCCGTCCGAATCGGCTGTTATAAGTTCGTTGAGTTCGCGCCTGCGCTGGTTCTTGCGAACCCAGTCGGCGCATTTGTTGGCAACGATCCGATAGGCCCAGGCGCGAAAGCTGGCCGGATCATCCAGTCGGCCAATCCCGCGCACAATCGCCATCCACGATTCCTGCAGGGCGTCGGCGGCGGCATCCGGATCGCCGGTCAAGCGCAAAGCGAAGCGCCCGCGGCGCCCGCGGCGCCCGAGGCGCTTTTGCCAGCGGCCGACCAACTCTTTGAGTGCGGCCTGATCGCCGCGCTGACAGTCGAGGACGAGCAATTCGTCATAAATATGTTCGGGTTGTCTGACCATGATTGACCTCGCTCACATATCAAGGTCGGGTGTAGAGGACGTTGGTTCAATTGTTTTTTTGTGTGGCTTAGAACTGCATACTTTAAGCGCTTGCACAGAAAGTGATCGTTGGGTAATTTAGAACCAGTTGAAGCTGCACTCTTGAGGGAAGGACGACAATATATGGATAAAGCCACCAAAAAGACTTTGACATGGATGGGCGCTGCAAAATGGACTGGCGTGACTCTTGCCGTAATTGCTCTAGGCATCATCCTCAACCATTACTGGATCAAAAATGTAGTTGAAAAAAGTGAATTAGAAGCACTGCGTCAAAGTTTTAGTGTTCGTTTAGACGAAGTGGAAGGGCTGATCGAAAATGACCTTTACGACGATGCATTGTCTAAAATGGAAGAACTCGAAAAAGATTTGCCAAAATCTAATTTCCCTTTACTCTATGCGCAACTCAAATCGAATTTTGCTATTTACTACCTCGAGGAAAAGTCCGGCATAAGGATAGAGGAGGCTCTGAAGAAGGCCGTGTACAATCTTGGTGAAGCGTTGGAAGTCTTTACTCTTGTAAGCAACCCCATCAAATATGCTATGAACAAGCACAATCTGGGAATCGCTTACACTGACCTGGCGGAGGTGCGTAATAGAGAGGAGAACCTTGCCCTGGCTGTCAGCGCATATATGGAGGCGTTGATAATACGTACAATCAATCGCTACCCTATTGATTATGCCATGACGCAAAACAATCTGGGAAACGTTTTCAGTAGCTTGTCGGAGGTGCATAACACGGAGGAGTATCTTGGCGTGTCTGTCAGCGCATGTAAAGAGGCGTTGAAAATACGAACAATCGAGCGCCACCCTCTTGATTATGCTGCGACCCAAAACAATCTAGCAAACGCTTACAGTAACTTGGCAAAAGTGCGTGACGCAGAGGAAAATCTTGACCTGGCTGTCAGGGCATGTAAAGAGGCTTTGAAAATAGTTAAAATTGAGCGCCACCCTATCAAATATGCCTTGACCCAGAACAATCTGGGAATCGCTTACCGTCGCTTGTCGGAGGTACGTAACACGGAGGACAATCTTCGCCTGGCTGTCAGCGCATTCATGGAGGCGTTGAAAATATATTCATTCAAGCGCCACCCTATTAAACATGCCATGACCCAGAACAATCTGGGAGCCGCTTATATTGGATTGGCGGATGTGCGCAATAGGAAGGAGAATCTTGACCTGGCTGTCAGCGCATATATGGTGGCGTTGAAAATATATACGAAAGAAATGCTCCCAAATAGAATTAAATTAGTAACCAAGAATTTGGAAATTGCCAGAGCCAAACTCCGAGAGCTTCAGTAATTCCACGGCGCCCTAGTTTCAAGTATTTTTCCGCCCATCTTAATTCAGCAAGCTCAAATCAAACGTCCTTTGGTTTCCGCTTTTTCACCTTCTCCCCCACCTTTTTCACCGACATCTTAACCTTACTCAACGCTTTCTCGGCAAACGCAAACTCTGTTGCCAGTACGGCCAGGCCAGCGATGATTACCAGCAGGCCCGGGCCGGGGAGGACCAGCAACAATACGCCAAAGAAAATTATCGTTCCGCCGATTATGAGGATGATGCCTCTTTTGAGTCGCCACATAGTATGCTCAACGGCGGGAAATGTTTCGCCGCTCCCATATTTCTGTTGAACTGTCCGATTCTTTCAGTGAGACAGAGCCGGCAACAAGCGCCAGCAACCCGGCCAACATTAACAGGCCGGTGATACCCCCTGCCACAAGCCGCCGGACCGACAGCGCGCTTTCGTTTCGCTCCGCAAGTGAAAGATATACCACGCTGTCCGATGCAAGCGAAAACAATTCCACCGTCCGGCAGGACGCAATACTTGCGCTGTCGGTTTTTAGCGCTGCAAAGCGCACCGTCAGGTTCTCCTTATGTGCGGCATAATCAGCGGTCAAGGCCGCATAATCAAGCGCCTCAAATTTTATCGTCACAAACTCGGCGCAAAACTCCTCAAAGCGAAACTTGAGTATTTTTGATGTCTTGAAATTGGCTTCGTGGAAATCAGTTATATGTCCGGTGAGCAGGATTGTGTCCTCTCTGCCGGGTCCGCCGTTTTGCCAGGCGGTCTTCGCTGAGAAAAGCGAGAGGGCCAGACACAGCCCGCCGAGCGCATACAACAGCAGTTTTGGCAGGCGCCAGGCGCGGATTCTGTGGAGTATGAATGTCATAATTTCTCGCCCGAACAATCTCTCTGACAACAAACTGCGAAAAGATTTCTCTAATGGCAAATATGCTGTTTACGTGTTTTGAATCCAAGCGCACAGGTCATATTTCAGGCGAAATATGAAAGTGAGGAAAGACGACGCACATTGGAAATAG
>JADFNA010000006.1 GCA_022563625.1 Candidatus Zixiibacteriota bacterium | reverse complement strand
AGGAATTAACCGAGCGTGGATTACTGCGTAAATCAGACATTCGCGGCGTCCGCGAGTATTACCTGACTTCTGACGGTTCCGAGAGCCAGACGGACAGCTTCAAAAAACAGGCCGAACGATTCCTGGGAATGGTTGTTCCGCAGGTGACTCAGATTTCACTGGGCGGAACCGGAGCTGCAACCAGCGCCGCCGGCGTGAGTTAGTCACTATGTACCATACCTGATCGGTCTTCAATGGCGCACTGTCGGTTATGAAACTGGTCTTAGCCACAAACAACCGCGACAAGATAACAGAAATTCGAGCATTGCTCGGGGAACTCCCGATCACCATACTGACCAGGGATGACTTCCCTGATTTTCCAGAGATACCCGAAACAGCGTCAACACTTGAAGGAAACGCGGAGTTGAAAGCCTCCGGTATATATCAGGCCACCGGCATTCCGGCCCTGGCCGATGACACGGGTTTGGAAGTCGATGCGCTTGACGGCGCTCCGGGCGTGTTTGCGGCCCGTTATGCCGGCGAAGGGGCCAGCTACGAAGATAATTGCCGCAAACTTCTCGCTG
The DNA here is from genome assembly GCA_022563625.1 of Candidatus Zixiibacteriota bacterium. Taxonomy (GTDB): domain Bacteria; phylum Zixibacteria; class MSB-5A5; order GN15; family JACZUZ01; genus JADFNA01. The sequence continues at coordinate 13,693 of JADFNA010000006.1, read as the reverse complement.
AATTGCAGGGAACGCCGAAAGATAAGCGCCAGGCCCGCTTTCGCTGTGTGATAGCGCTGGATTGGGGCGGGCGCCTTGACAAGGCCGAAGGAATAGTTGAGGGATTCATCACCGACAGTCTGCAGGGCGAATCAGGGTTCGGCTATGACCCGGTCTTTTATTACCCTCCTCTGGGCAAGACATTCGCAGAGATGACACCGGGTGAGAAAAACAAAGTCAGTCATCGCGCGTTGGCCCTGGCCGGCGCCAGAAAACTGATCATCAGACATTTGGAAAAATCCCAGAAGGAGTAAATGGGAAACAGACAGCCTGAGAGTTGACCGCATCTTTAACATTCGTTTACTTCCTCCAGGCGCGCCCTCTGAGTTGAATCTGAGCAAGCTCGCTGGTATAAATAGTGAAAATTACAATTGACGGGGTGTGGCGCAGTTTGGTAGCGCACCTGCTTTGGGAGCAGGGGGTCGGAGGTTCAAATCCTCTCACCCCGATTTTTTTCGCGTCGTTTACGTGTCGAATTTCTCCGGCGCAATTAATTTCCTTTTCCCGGCCTCTCCCAAAAACAACGGAGCGCATACATGCCTTCTGAAAACGAATTGAACGAGTCCACCGGCGCTTTTGAGAGGGTGGCAGGCGAAGAGCAATCCTTCCCCACACCACCGTGGGCGGAACAGACGCGGACTCCGTCGATGCCTGAATATCGCCGGCGTTGGGAAAAATCTATCGCCGATCCCGAATCGTTCTGGGGCGAATTGGCCCGCGAACTTGTCTGGGACAGGCCCTATGACACTGTTCTTGAATGGAATCGACCATTTGCCAAATGGTTTGTGGGCGGAAAACTAAACGCCTCGGTCCAGTGTCTTGACAAACATCTGGATTCGTCCGCCACAGATAAAACCGCCATCACCTGGATTGGTGAGCCGGGTGACAGGCGAACGCTCACCTACCGCGACCTGTATATGTCGGTCAACAAACTTGCCTCAGCCCTGAAACAACTTGGTGTCGGACGTGGTGATCGGGTGGCCGTCTATATGCCCATGCTGCCGGAACTTCCAATCGCCTGTTTGGCCTGTGCGCGAATCGGCGCGATTCACACGGTTGTCTTCGCCGGATTTTCTTCACAATCGCTCCGTGACAGAATCGACGACTGCGGCGCAGTAGCTGTGATAACAGCAGACGGCGGCTGGCGCCGTGGCTCGCAGATGCGGATTAAAGACATAGTCGATGACGCTGTCAAAGGCGCTTCATCTATCAAACACGTCGTTGTAGTCAAACGAGGCGGAGTTGAATTCCCGCATAGTATGACACACGGGCGCGACGTGTATTATGATGATTTGCTGTCCTCGGCCGATGATTTCGCCGCTCCTGAGCCAATGGACTCCGAAGACCCGCTGTTTATCCTGTACACTTCCGGAACAACCGGAAAACCCAAGGGTATCTTCCACACTCACGCCGGATACTTGCTGGGAACAATGGTCAGCGCTCGAGAAGTTTTTGATATGAGGGACAACGACGTGTTCTGGTGCACTGCAGATGTCGGCTGGATTACAGGGCACAGTTATATCATCTATGGCCCGATGCAAAACGGTGTGTCACAGGTAATGTATGAAGGGGCGCCGAATCATCCCACGCCGGGACGGTTCTGGGAGATTGTTGAGAAAGAAAAGGTAACAGTCTTTTACACTGCCCCGACTGCGATCAGAGCGTTTATGGGCTGGGGCGATAAGTGGGTCACTCCGCGTGACCTGACATCATTGCGCCTGTTGGGTACAGTCGGTGAACCAATCAACCCCGAAGCCTGGCGCTGGTATCACAAGACTATCGGCGCCGGGCGCTGTCCCATAGTAGATACCTGGTGGCAAACAGAAACCGGATCAATTTCAATCACACCTCTCCCCGGCGCCACACCAACCAAGCCCGGCTCGGCGACACTTCCGTTTTATGGTATCGATGCTGCGATTCTTGATGAACAAGGAAACGAAGTCACTGAAGGTGGCGGACTGCTGGCGATTCGCAAGCCCTGGCCGGCAATGATGCGCGGCATCTGGGGAGATGAAAATCGTTATCGCGAAACATACTGGTCGAAGTGGGACGGCAAGTATTATTTTGCAGGTGATGGCGCCTATCGCGACAAGGACGGATATTTCTGGATTGTCGGGAGAGTTGATGACGTAGTAAATGTATCAGGACACCGTATCGGCACGGCCGAATTGGAAAGCGCTTTTGTTGAGCATCCGGCGGTGAACGAGGCGGCGGTGATTGGTGTTCCTCATAAGATCAAAGGCGAATGTCTGATAGGATTCGTCAGCCTGTGTGATGGACAGCGCCACAGCGCTGAGCTTGCCGAAGAATTGCGCGATTTGATTGCAGAAAAGATTGGCAAGTTCTGCAGGCCAGAGCGTGTCATGTTTGTGGAGGATTTACCGAAAACCCGTTCCGGCAAAATCATGCGCCGTCTTCTGCGTGACATCGCCACCGGCAAAGCATTGGGCGATGTCACAACATTGGCCGATTCATCGGCGCTGGAAAAACTCGCCCGAGAATACAGGGATGAGTGAAGCAAGGCCAGGAAATCGGCAGAATTTCTCTTGACCAAAATCACCTATCCTCGTACACTAGACATGGATCACTGGTCAGCGGCGCAGGGGCGCTGTGGTACTCAGCCGGATTCTTAACCGAAATTGGTTCGGACGATTCAGGGCAGGCCGTGTGCTGTGGCGCTTGAACGTCATTTCTGGAGGAGAGAATGAACCCCCCTCATTTTAATCGTCGTGTCGGTTCTTGCCCTAACCTCAACTCTAGAAATCGATTGGGCATGGGACGGACAATTTGTTCGTCGCGAAACCTGGCATGAATTTTTTCCTGAACAGCGCCGATGCGCTGGATTTATAGGGAATCCTGTTGACAGAAGTTCTAGAATCATATACATTTCATGTCGGAGATTGTATTAAACAGGAGGACTTATGAGTATCTCAAAATTGACCGCTGGCGCCTTGACGCTTTTGTTATGTTTCGCCCCGGACAAGTTTGCCCTATCAGAACCCAAAGGGGGGGCATCACTTGAAACAATAATCACCGGCCATTTCTTCAATAATAATGGAGGTCAGCAGACACTCCGTGAACGGATTGACGCTGCCATAAAACTGGGTCTGATTGAGAATTCGGCCACTACATGGCCGTCGTCGGGGGTTCCGTTTTCCGGTGAAATCAGGCTCGAAGTTTTCGCAGAAGACGGACACGGGAAAGACACGTTGTTCGTCAATCAAACTGGTCGGGTTCACATGATTTTTTCTTCGAACTTTCCTGTGGTCTTGGGCGTGGCGCATTTCCAGATCAAATCGTCTCCGGGTCCGGGTACGCAGTATTTGACGCTACGCGTAGATGATGTGACATTCAATCCGGTGGTGTCTTTCATGGATTTTAAAGTATTTAACCCGGAGCAACAGAATGGCACATCTCCGGACACAATGCTCATGGTTGTTCTTGATAAGACATTCGCTAATGGTGTAGTTGGCCAGGATTTGGATATTGGTTATTTTGAAATCACACCGACTCTTCAGGGAACGCTCTCGCTAGATACCACTGTCAATGTCAGATCATTGGATCCGTCACTGTTCGTTCTTGGGTCCGCTGGCTTTCCAATTGTCACAGTGCGTGATAGTCTTGACTTCAGCTTTTCAGACATAGCGGTGGTCTGCGCCGGCGCAAGCTCGCATGACTTTTCTGATGTTGACTGCGACGGCATCCTCAACGTGTTTGATAACTGCCCGTCGAGTTTCAACCCCAACCAGGAAGAATTCGATACGACCGCAGGCGCAGGCAACGCATGCTTTATGCCGCAGTACTTGACACCAATGATTGTAGTCGCACGTGAGGCTCTAGGTGGAAATCCGGATTCAATCGGGACCGACCCGCAGGTAAACTTACGTGTGCGTGATCCAGACGGATTCGCCATTGGCTACGATTCTATTAATATCTTTACCAATGATATCGGCGACAGCGCAAGCTATTTTCAGTTGAACGGCAGCGATTCGATCGTTATCAACAATCCAAAGAGCGGGGTCTACATCATTGAAGCGTTTGCACAACTCCTGCCGGATCCCGCAAGTGAAACAAGAACGCAGGCCGCCTTCTACACTATCGGCGTCCGCGCCGACGGAACTATCGAGACCGTTTTCGGGGCGTTTGTCAATCCGATTACATCACCCCCAATTCCCCCATCTGTCTCCATCTTCGCGATGGAGAGAAACATCATTGACACACTTGATTTTCCGGCGATACCGTTCTTGATCGGTTCTGCGGATGGGAATAATAAAATCAACATTGCTGATATAACATACTTAATTGCCAGGATATTTGCCGACGGCCCCGCGCCCGTCCCATATGAAGCGGCAGGCGATGCAAATTGTAACCAAAAAGTGAATATCGCAGATATAACATTCCTCATTGCCCGCATCTTTGCCGGTGGGGCGGCGCCCGGGTGTATTTAAACGGGGCGCATGCTGTTGAAAGACTGAGCTGCGCCAGCGCCTGAACGTCAGGAGTTGCAAACGCCGCCCAGTGTAAGTTGATGTCGGATTTTGTTCAGTATTATTGCGACATCTCTTGCTGAGAGCGGCCGCGCGAGCAATTTGTCTCCGCAAGAGTTGCAAAGGTTCTCCAACTTAAGAGAACTTGTGGGGACCTGCCCACCGAGGAGCGTTTCTGTATTTCTGTTCGGCATGTCATTCATCTGACTGTCCTCTGCTGACCTGAGGCGGCAATCTTCCCTGTCTTGTTACGAGACCACCACAGTCAAAGTTGGTGGAAATCTGGCCATTCGGGCGCGTAACTCGTCCCAGGCCCAGGAGTAAGAATCCGCTTGAAAGCCCCGCATAAAAATCATAAATTGAACTCCGGGCGTTGAGATCGCTTATGCGGAGAAAAAGTATGTTCTGGAATAAATCATCTGAAATGCCAACAGCCGCCTGGATAACGCTTCTGATCAGGATTTCCGTCGGCCCAATGTTCCTGGTGTATGGGCTCGGCAAGCTGGCCCGCTACACCGATACGCTTGACTTCATCAGCGCCGGATTCATCGAATCCTGGCTTCCCCACTGGCTGGTGTTGACCGCGGCGGGTATGATTCCGATACTTGAAACACTGATCGGGCTGTCACTGACACTCGGATTGAAATATCGCTGGGGACTTCTGGCGCTGGGGGCCCTGATGGCGCTTCTGATTTTCGGCCTGGCGGTGCAGGGCAATCACGAAGTTGTCGCGCGGAATCTGATGTTTCTGCTGGTCACCATATTCGGCCTGCGGGCCTCTGGCGAAAATCCATTTTCGCTGGACAAATACCTCAAGCTTGACAAGTGATTTCTGCCTTGATAGCGCCCGGCTGACCGGCTATCTTGCCCTGGCGCTCATAGACCGGGCGTTTTTTCATCATCCTGCCAACGCTCCCGTAGCTCAGCCGGATAGAGCATCTGCCTTCTAAGCAGAGGGTCGCAGGTTCGAGTCCTGCCGGGAGTACCATAATTTATATTCGGCGTTTTTCGAGTGTTTTAGATCTTTTTCTTGTTCGCTTATGTCGAAACTACTTCTCGCTTAGCTTCTTTACTAACTCCTCAAGTTTTTCAAGACGACCATTGAGTCCTTTGTTCTCTTCATAGAGAGCTTTGATCGCAGCGAGCGCTACACCATCAGGGTCGAGAGTGTTAATGTGTTTGTCATCTTCACCGAGACCAAACAGTCGATAGAAATCTTGCGCCATCGGCCCGATGTGTTCGATAGATTCATCCTGCGCTTCGTAGCTCCACTGACTGATCGGAAGCGCAACGACTTTTTCAAGTACTTCCTGATAGTCAACCTCGCGAATGTTACGCTTAAGGGCGCTGTCGGACACGGAAGACCACGTTGAGCCACCGGGAGCAAGCAAAACACCCGCTGTTAGTCCGGCATTAGAGAAGAATCGTGTACCCCCGGTAGCTCTCACACTAAATTGATTCTTTAGAGTTGAGCTGAAACTGAAATTTGAATTGGTAGAGTCAGCCCAGACAAACGTTCCGAGATGGTCTGCGTGGGCTCTAACACCAGCCGCAAAAGAAAAATCACCAGCCGCTATGCAGAACGCTCCCCCCGGAATAGTTGATGCGACTCCGGTCGCAAAATTGACCACCCCTCCTCCAATTGTGGATGCATTTCCGCTCGCAACATTACTCTGCCCTCCGCCGACAGTAGAATAGTTTGAACTTGCCCTATTCGATACGCCACCGCCCACTGTGGCGAATATCTGACTGGCTGTATTACCGCTTCCGCCACAGACCACTGAACCTATATCACCGCTCGCGGTATTTCCGTTACCACCACCTATAAACGAAATAAATCCGCTGGCAATGTTTCTTTGGCCACCCACGATAGCTGACTTATCCCCTGAGGCCAAGTTCGAGTCGCTAGGTAGCGCCCCTCCACCACCCGCCACGACAGAATATTTTCCACGCGCCCTGTTAACTGACCCACCAGAGACCACCGCCCCTGAATCGCTAGCAATGTTCAATAAACCGCCACCAATAAATGAAAAATCTCCACTTGCCATGTTACCCCAACCTCCGGCGATGGCGGAGACATCTCCCAGCGCGGAATCGAACAGTCCACCACCGACAGCGGCGAACTCTCCCTGTGCGGCATTGCGAACGCCGCCGCCAACTGAGCTCCCTCTATTGGTAGCGGAATTCCGGGCGCCCCCGGAAATCGCAGACCACTTTCCCGAAGCCGAATTGGAATCCGCTTCTGTGGGACCGCCACCCCAGCTATTACTGAATACGCTCCGCGGGCCCGGTTGTTAGCACCCCCGCCTATGGATGAGCCGGTGTCAGTGGACAGATTGAATAGACCACCTGAGACGGTTGTGTACAGAGATTCGGCCCGGTTAAAAGTTCCACCCGCAACCGTGCTGTAAAAATTGCTGGCCGTGTTGTTAAAACCCCCGCCCACGGTAGAGTGCGGAGCGCTGGCGGTATTGTTTTGGCCGCCGCCGATTGTCGGCGCCACATCACCACTGGCGACATTCAAACGACCACCGCTGATGGTCGCCCACGATGTGCTGGCGGTGTTGTTTTCCCCGGCAACAAATGCGTTTAGCCCGGTGTTAGTCTGGCCGGGACCGATCGTTGCCTTGCCGGAAACGACAATGTCACCCACAACATCAAGTTTGGCAGAAGGTGTGGTCGTGCCAATACCGACTGAATCATCAATAGTGGTTAAACGAACAATAGTACCGCCGTCTGTCCAGCCACCTACTCCGTTTCCGGTTCCAGGATTTGCTACCGTCCAATGTGGCCCTCCATTGGAAGTGCTAAACTTAATTATCTGACCATCGGTTGCGCCCATATCGCTAAAGTCTTCGAGCTTTATCGAACCATTAGTAATTTCAACCGAGGAGACAACATTAGGCGCGATATGGAATCCGGTGATTGTATTTTGCGCTATGTCAGCCCCCAAGATAGTGGCATTCTTGATGTCTGCCGAAATAACGGAATTGTCTATTATCTTCGAACTGTCTACTGTATTATCTGCAATACCAAACGCGTGACCAGCTGTATCAGCGCGGATACTTTTTGAGGCAAGTTTCGCTGTTCCTGCCTGATGAGCATACTGAGCCGTATCTGCTCTATCCGCCTCAAAAGCAAAGGGCACGGAAACCCATCGTGTGCGGGGAGAAAGTTCCGGGTCTGTTCCGACGGTGATTCCCAGCCAGATGTCGTTACTCGTTGGCGTCGCGGTAGAGAACAGAGTCAAAGTACCGAGTATCACGTTTACGGCTCCGTTTGTCACGACATGTGCGGGATGTATTTCGGTCCAAAATGGAGCTCCCCCCGTTGGCTGATTATAGAGCCTGAAAGTGAAATCAAACGAGCCGTTGAGCGGGTTACCGGTATTATCAGTCAATTCTCCCTGATAGTTGATAAGCGGTGGCACAACGGCCTGAGAGGCAGTCACCACCGTTAGCGCTAAGATGGACGCAAGAACTGTTACTCGACACATGAATTTACTCCCTTGAAAGGGGTTATGAGAAATTATTGTCTTCTAATAGGTAGAAGATAAACCTCACAAAAGATACTAAGTATTCCAATTCAGTCAAGCGGAAAGTTTTTGTCTAAGATGGGATTTGCGAGAAAAAATGACAGACAAATCAGGCCGTGATTAGTCGAAACTTGCGAAGGTGCGCCGATTCTGCGGACAACTTATCCACACAAGTGAGCTTCTCTTGACAGTTACGCCTCATTATTGTAGAGTTTATGTAAGAGTATGGTTCTATGAACATTTCCGAAACCTCAAATTGGGTATGTGACGCGCGGCAGCGGACGATTGACCTTGTTGCTGATATACCGGAGGATCAACTCTTACCCCCGAAGCTTGATATCATAAATCCCTGGCTGTGGGAGATAGGTCACATGGGCTGGTTTCAGGAAAAGTGGGTCCTGCGCCACAAGCTGGGCCGCAAACCGATATTGGACAACGCTGACTCTCTGTATGACTCTATGGCCATTCCGCATGACGCACGTTGGGACCTGCCTCTTCCCAATCGGAAAGACACAATAAAGTATTTGATAGAAGTTCGTGACCGGGTATTACAATACCTGTCCGGTAACGAAATAGATGACGAGGGATTTTATTTTATCCTGCTGACTCTTTATCACGAAGATATGCACGGAGAGGCTTTTACCTATACGCGACAGACATTAGCGTATGCTCCCCCGGCGTTCATCGCATCGGGTGAAGATTCAAATAGAGATATTCCAAAAACTGATAACCTCTCCCGTGACATTGAATTCGCAGGGGGAAGGTTTTTGCTGGGGGCAAACAAAAATCAAGGATTTGTTTTTGATAATGAAAAATGGATCCATGCTGTGGAAGTAAGACCGTTTGCAATCGCCAACAAAGCGGTTACCAATGCTGAGTTCGCGGAGTTTGTGATCGATAATGGTTATCAGAGGCAGGAACTTTGGAGCCAGCCCGGCTGGCGCTGGCGGCAAAATGAAAAAACACCGCTCTATTGGAAAAAAGATTCTGACAACAATTGGCTGATAAGGAAGTTTGACAAATGGGTTGGCCTGGAACCTGAGCGGTCAATGATTCATGTCAACTGGCATGAGGCGCAGGCATATTGCAAGTGGAAGGGGCGCAGACTGCCAACTGAGGCGGAATGGGAACTTGCCGCAAGTATGGATCGCTCGGAGGTTGATGAACAGGCGTGTCAGCGCAAGAGACTGTATCCATGGGGAAACGAATCTCCCGCTCCCCATCAGGTGAATATGGACTGGGCAAGTGTGTGGACTGTCGATGCCAATTCGCTGGCGGAAGGCGACACACCGGACGGATGCCGGCAGATGCTCGGCAATGTTTGGGAATGGACAGACTCGGATTTTCTTCCTTTCCCGGGATTTGTCAAGGACCCTTACAAGGAATACTCGGAACCGTGGTTTGGAACTCGCAAAGTCCTGAAAGGTGGAAGCTGGGCGACCCGTTCTCGGATGCTGCGCAATAGCTGGCGAAACTTCTATGAGCCGCACCGGCGGGATGTTCTGGCTGGTTTTCGTACATGTGCGCCTGAGAAATGAAAATCTGTCTGGTTACACCGGCGCCTGCCTATTCCAAAAAAGGCAATCGCGTCACTGCTCTGCGCTGGCAAGAAATTCTTCGCGGGCTGGGCAATAAAGTCACTGTATCTCAAAAATATGAGAGCGGCGATTTTGACCTGCTGATCGCCATTCATGCCTTCAGGAGCTATTCGTCGGTCAGAGATTTCACCTGCAAATTCCCGGGTCGTCCGGTTGTCGTCGCTCTGGCCGGTACGGATATTTATGACAAAATTCATACTGAGCCGAAAACCATTGAATGTCTTGAAGACGCTACTGTTATAGTGGCGCTTCAACATATGGCCATCAGGGAGCTTCCGGCAAGACTGCGAAAAAAGGCTGTGGTAATTCACCAATCAGCGCTTGCCGGCAATCAGAAAGTCATGCCGCTCAAAAATTCATTCGAAGTTTCTTTGCTGTGTCATCTGAGAGAGGTTAAAGGTCCGTTCCTGGCGGCAAGAGCCGCAAGATTGTTACCTGACTCTTCACTTATTCGTATAACTCATGTTGGCGAGGCGCTCTCAGCTTCTATGAAAAAGCAAGCCATCAAAGAGGCGGCCGATAATCCCCGCTACCGGTGGTTAGGAGAGGTATCACCCGGTAATGCGCGAAGACTACTGAAACGCAGTCGGCTGCTGGTAGTTTCGTCGAAACTTGAAGGAGGCGCTAATGTTGTCTCAGAGGCCCTGGTGTGTTCGGTCCCTGTGTTATCGACTCGGATATCCGGTTCAATCGGTATGCTCGGCGAGGACTACGCGGGTTATTTTCCTGTCGGAAACCATAGGGCGTTGTACAAACTATTGACCCGGGCAGAGTCGGATGGCTCATTTTATAGAATGTTAAAAAAGCAGTGCGCCGCCAGAGCTCTGCTTTTTAGGCCGGAAGAAGAAAAAAAGAGTTGGAAAGGGCTGTTGGGAAAATTGTTTAGCAACAGGCGCTAAGGAATTCTTGCAATTGTTCAAAAGCGCTGGAACTGAGCATAACTCCCCAACCGAACGGACTCAGCTATTGGCACACGACACTTCTCACAATCTCTTGCCAGAAATCTCTGAGTCGGGTGTATCGGGGTCGGCTTGGAAGAGCATGCGTTCGCTTGGCTGTATTGACGGCGAGGGTAACTTAACATGTGGCGCTGCTGATGTAAGCCGCCCATTTGTCAGGAAGAGGGATGGCCACAGTGACTGACAGATCGCGCGTCTTAATAGTTGGAGGGGGATTTGGCGGTCTGTACACTGCAAAGTCGCTGAGACGAATCCCCGTTGATGTTACCATCATCGACAGGCGTAACTTTCATCTTTTTCAACCGTTGCTTTACCAGGTTGCCACCGGTGGGCTTTCGCCAGGAGACATCGCAAGTCCTCTTCGTGGCGTTTTGAAAGCTTGTAAGAACATTCATGTCATCAATGATGAAGTTGTCGATATTGATCCTACAAATCAATGTGTGCAATTAAACCACGGAAAATGCAACTATGATACGTTGGTGTTAGCGAGCGGGGTGGAAAACCACTATTTCGGAAATGAAGAATGGCCAGCCTACGCCCCAAGCTTGAAGACGGTGGAAGACGCCCTTGAAATTAGGAGGCGGATACTCCAATACTTCGAGACAGAGGAAAAGAGATATGTCACGGAGGTCCGGACACATACTCTAAGAATCGTTGTAGTAGGCGGTGGCGCCACAGGGGTGGAACTATCCGGCGCAATTGCAGAGCTAACTCATGAGACTATGAAAAAAGACTTTCGACACATTAATCCTGCGAACACTGAAATCGTCCTGATAGAGGCATCAGATCGTCTCATTCCTTCATATCCATCTTCGCTTTCATTGAAGGCCAGACAGTCGTTGGAAAAGCTCGGAGTGACCACCAGACTCAATACAAAGGTTTTGGATATAGGTAAAAATACTGTCGTCTTAGGAAATGGCAGAGAAACAGAGAGGTTAAGCGCTGGGGCGATATTTTGGACAGCAGGTATAAAAGCCAGTTTCTTAGGCGCCTTACTCTCGACTAGAACCGGCGCGGCCCTGGACGATCTAGGGCGTGTTATTGTCGAAAAAGATTTGACTCTCGCTGGACATCCCGAAATAATGGTGATAGGCGATCTTGCCAACTTTTCACACCAAGCAGGGGCGCCTCTTCCGGGAGTGGCTCCTGTCGCAATTCAGCAAGGCAAATACGCAGCCAAATTAATACGCAACAGGATACTTGGAAGAAAAACACTCCCGTTTCGCTACCGAAATAAAGGTAATCTGGCAGTCATCGGTAGGAATGCGGCAGTCGCGGATTTTGGTTACCTGAAGATAAGCGGCTATGTAGCCTGGATTTTGTGGGTGTTTGTGCATATTTGGTCCCTTATTGGATTTGACAATAAATTAAGCGTTCTCATGCAATGGGCATGGGACTATCTGACTAGAAAACGTGGCGCCCGACTTATAGTCGGAGACGACAAGCGTGGCGACCCAAAGGGTCCACTTCTGTAAAGTAAGGGTCGAATGAAATTTGTTAAACGTCGTCAAACAAAGTGAACACACGTCTGTAGACAGCTAAGTCACAGATTTCTAATTTGCAGCAACTGGTCTATCATTTGCTGTCTGGCGGCGCTTCCCACTGCGGCTTGTGTTGTTCTGTATTCCAGACGAGATTCAAGCGCATTGAGCCGCGCGGGCAGGGTTTCAATCAACGTCTGCTGTTCTTTAAGCGCTTCGACAAGCACGGGTGTCAGGCGGCCGTAATCTACCGAGTAGTACCCGTCGGCGCCGAGGGATACAACCCCGGGCAGGATGCCTTTGATTTCCTGTGCGACAAAACCGACCTGCGGCATTTCGCTGAACTGTTTTTCAGGAAACTTATCGGTGCGCCAGTTGAAATCCACACCGCGCAGTTTAGAGATTATTCCCAGCGGGTTATCCAGGGTGGCTATGTCACGCTTGTAACGCGCATCAGAGCAAGCTCCAATAGTTCCGGTCGCGCAGATATTGCCGGTCACTGTCAGTTTTTCTACCGCTGTCGCAGTTCCGACCGTAACATTGCCGTCGACTCGAAGATCGAGCACACCGTCCGCATCAAGATCAGCAATCTCGACCCGGTTGGCAGGCACACCGCCTCCGGCGGCTCTTTTGAAGGCGACCGTTCCTCTGCCGCTTAACTGCACGGTGGTGTCGCCGAGGCTATCTATCATGCGCAGAAAGCCGTCCTCTGAGACGCCAAGCTCCACCTCATTGGAGCCCCCGGCGATGCGTGCCAGCTCGATTCTGTCCGCTTTAATGGCAAATGTAAACTTTTTCACGGCCCCGGGGTTCGGTGGTATCACCCTTATGACACCTTGCGCGAGCAATATGGTCGTGTCTCCGAGTGAATCGAGCATCGCCATCGAGGGACCACTCTCATCAACGCGAATAGAAACACCGTCCTGACCGGACGATCCTAAATTGGAAATTGTCAAGTGTCCGTCACGAGAAATGGGAACGCCGCCACCGCCAGTTGTGCTTGTAACAAGCTCGATTGATACGCCATCAAGGCCCGATGATCCAATGTTGGACACAATCAGACCTCCGTTGAGGTCCAATGTTCCGCCAGGGCTTCTCTTGCGAGTTGAACCGAGATCAAGTGAAAATCCATCCTCACCGGATGAGCCAATGTTGGAAAAAACGAGTCTCCCGGCTGTAACGGTATCACCACCGCTCCCGCCGGTGATACCCAGTTCCAGGGAGGAGCCGTCGAAACCGCCGGAGCCGATGTTGTCGGCCTTGAATGCGCTTTTCTTGGTGAACGGGTTCGACTGGATGGAAGCGTCCACACCTTCGACCGGATCACTGGCGCTGAGGTCCAATTTGACGCCCGCGTTATCAGCAACTACGCTAAACTTCGAGATGTCTCCGCTTGAACCGATATTAGACACGACCAGGCTGGCCGAATTCTCATCTGTGCTCAGTTCGATCTCTGACGTATCACCCGGCGCTATCCCGACTGAAATGAGAGTTACGAAGGTGCGAATGGGAACATTGCCGCTTACTCCCATTTTCACCCCATCCTCACCGGATGAACCTAGGTTTGAAACCGTCACCGTACCACCTTCAATCG
>JADFNA010000254.1 GCA_022563625.1 Candidatus Zixiibacteriota bacterium | reverse complement strand
GGATGGCCATGGACTACAGTTCCAACTCGACCATCTCCATGGGCAGGCAGGGGATCTTCAACCTCGTGCGCCCCTACCCTCTCTGGCCCATCGCCCTCAGGGGGGATGACCACCCGACCACCCGGGATCTGAGCAACTTGAGCGTGGGTTGGGCCACGGCCATCACGGTCACACACCGGCCACATCCAGGACCCGCGAGCCGGAAGATAGGCTGGAACTCTCAACTCCGCGTTCAACGGAATTAAAAACAGATGATCATGATGGTGAAACGGCGCCTGAGGCAAAAAACGCCACCTATGAACGCAAGTTCTCGCAGCTCCGCTATAGCCTTGATCTGAGCTTCAACGCTCAGGCTTTGCAAACGACGATTCACCGGCTCAGCATGATTCAAACCGAAGATGCAACGAGTGTCAGTGAAACATTTGAATCACTCAGTTCACTGAATATCGGCCTGGGAGTGAACTTCCAGATGCAGGGATTGAGTGTTAGTGAGAGAGCTGAACTGTCAGATTCACGCGGCTCCGAGAAGACCGGACACTATCAGAGACATGAGTCGGCCGATAAATTTGAGAAACTGCTCAAACATGCCTCCCGCACAAATGAAAACCTGCCGTCGGAACACAGACATGGCCATCAGCTGGCGGTGAATCGTTTCGCGCTGCGCTACAGCAGTGACGCGCAATTCTCATTCAGCCACTTTTCGCGCTTCAATACACAGGTCACCGTTTTGGGTAAAGTAAGCCCGGAAGAACTGAATGGCCTGACGGCCAGCGCCGGTGAGCTGGCAGAGTTTGCCTCAAATGACGTGATGGGCGCATTTCTCGACAGTGTGGACGCTTACCTGGGAGACAGTGAAGAAAACCTGCTGGCGAAAATCGACGAGTTCTTCAATATGGCAGGCTCTGAACTCGGACTTTCACCTGAAGCGATCGCACAGGCCAAAGAACAACTCAGCTCTACGGTTGTAAGCTTCTTCGACAGGGTGGAATCCTCAATCAGCGCGCTCAAGAACCAGGTATTTGGTTTACCGTCTGCGGAATCAACAACCTTGAATCCAATCCAGACAGGCGGCGGCCAGCCGGTTCCGGATCAGAGATTGGCTGTTGAACCTAATCGTGAGCTTCTCGATGCGATGATCGACGCGCTTGATACTCTGGAAGAAGAACCGGTTGACACATCCACCATATTCAACTCCGATACGCCCAAAGAGCCTGAAGACGAGTTGGCTGGCGTGTTGACCTGATTCTGATTTTTAGTTACACAGACATCGTTAAAAAAACCCCTGAAACCGGGTTTCCTTTAGAATCTATTCATTGCCTAGTCAAGACGATTTCTAGATCCCACCACCATCGGTTGTTCGCAGGATCGTCCCCAAATCTCCGACGGCCGTACCTGTGTTGGCGTCACTGAAACTGACGCCCAAGAGATTCTGGCTTGTGCCACTTGTCTGGCTTACCCAGTTAGCGCCACCGTCGGTTGTTCGCAGGATGGTCCCGGCAAGGCCGACCGCCGTACCTGCATTGGCGTCACTGAAACTGACGCCCCTGAGCCACTCGGTTGTGCCACTTGTCTGGCTTACCCAGTTAGCGCCACCATCGGTTGTTCGCAGTATGGCCCCGCCAGTCCCGACCGCCGTACCTGTGTTGGCGTCACTGAAACTGACGCCGAAGAGAAACTCCCCTGTTGGTAGCGGGCTCTGTCGGTACCATCCGGTGCGTTGCGTCTGACCACTTCCGGGGCCTGTCGAATTGTCGCTGTCACAGGCCGATAGCGCGAATAGTAGCATCATTCCTATCAGCGCTAACGGGCGCTGATCGATAGCCAAGCGTTTGGACGTTATTATTCTACTCATAGCTTATTCTTCCAGCAACCAGAACAGGCGGCCCATACAATATGTGGACTATTCCGTTCAAGTCAAGCCAGGCGAAGGGCTTGGACACATCACGCAGCCAAACTTGCGACTACCCAGTTGATAAACTTTGTATCAGAATTTGCTACAGCCCGGTGAAACAAGTCCTGCGACCATTTGGCCAGGAGAAAGGAATTGCTGAGTGCTATCAACCGAAGTAACGCTTTGCGGCTGTTATCTGTCATCGGCGAGGAATTTGGGTCGTCGCAGGATTCAACGATCAGCTCCTCGATAGTTAGTTTATGTGTTGCCAGGCAGCAGAGATTGTAGAACGCCGTGAATATGAATTCTCTCGCCCATCGGACGTCTGAGTCCTTGAATTGAGTCAGTTGGAATCGTCCACCATCATCGAACTGGTGTTCTTCGAGAACCTCGATTTCGTGGTCTGCTTGCTCGATTTCGCCCCAGCGAGCCAGGTTCTGATGTAGTCGGGTTCTTGCGGATTCGGCGGTCAGGCTGTCCGCAAACGATTTAGGGAAGAACTCCCGCAGAGGGTTGATCAGGAACATTGAACCACCCGCATTGAGGAGCTTCCAGTCGAAGAGTTCCCAGAGTTGATCAAAATGCTTTAAGGCTGTATCGGATATCATATTGTTTTGTAATCAGTTATGTCTTTTGTAAACCATAGTTCAATTCTATCCGTGTATCGAGTATATTGGACAAGCGGGAGCGCTCTCGCTTTCTATTGGGGTGTCCTTCGACAAGTAAAGGATTCTGCCGACCACCGCAACGATTTCAAAGCTTGACTATAACGCGAAACGGGTATATGTTCTCGCCAATGAAAATTGTCGACAAAAGTACGAACTCAGGCCGGTGGCCGAAGCTGGCTCTGGTTTTGACGGTCTTGTATCTGAGTCAAATCTACCCCTATGTCCATTTCCACCACAACCACGATCTGGAGGATCATCTTTCAGCCCTCGACTTTCTTTCTCCGAATCACAGTTCTGGAAAACTTCCAGATTGTAAAGATTGGCATCACCACAACGTTTATACGGAATTTGTCGGCGAAGACGCCCACCAGGAGAGTAAATGCGAACACGAACATCAGCACTTGTTCCTTCAACACATTGACCGCTATCTGATCCGTTCGAGCGTGCGAAGTCTTCCACTAACGATGGAATCTTCAATGCTTCAAACGTGTTCTGGTCCAAAGCACGGCGTGGCATCGCTTTCGGCAGTTTTTTCATGGGAAAATTACATTCTGCCCGAGTGCTTTCAAATCGGGTCAATCGACTCTCGCGGCCCTCCTATACTTAGTTAAGTAATTCAAAAGTATTACTAACAATCTAAACTATTAGATAAGGGAATAGTGTATGCTTGCTAAAGCATCATGCTTCCTTTGCATTGGACTGTTGTTCGGCGCGACTATCGCCGAGGTTCAAGCGGGGACGCTAACCATACGATTTGATGAACTTGCAGATTATGCGGAAGCACATAGCCCCAGATCGAAAATCATCAAATATGAGTTCGACCGGACGCGGGCTGAGCGGGATGAGGAATTGCAATGGTCAAATCCCGAGTTGTCTTTCTACCGCGATAATGTCGATCAGTCGGAAGAGTCCCAAGTAACGCTGGGAAAACGTTTCGAGGCGCCGTGGGCTTACTTTAAGAAACGGTCAAGCTGGAATGATCGTCTTACCTCGGCTAAATTGCAACAAGAACAGAGCGGGCTCGATCACCTCGTCGCTCTGAAAACGGGCTATGTAAGACTACAACTGTTCAGCGAATACCTTCTCCGGTTAGGGCAACTTAAGGAGATTCTGACCGACGCCTCACACGTCGCGACTTCCAAGTTTTCTGAAGGACATCTTTCGGGGGTTGAAGAACATCTCATACAGATGTCGGTCATAGCCTTGAACGCCAGTTACCTGACGGCGAGGCAGGAGCAACGGGAGACAACAGCCAGGTGGCGTGCGGCGACGGGTTTTTCAGCCGCCGATAGTCTCATACTGGAAACGAAAGT
>JADFNA010000253.1 GCA_022563625.1 Candidatus Zixiibacteriota bacterium | reverse complement strand
ATCTCCGGGTGGCAGAATGCGTCCGATTGGCGCCAAAAAATACGTAGCATATGACACAAGAACTGGTTTCATATTACGCTGGGAGGAATATGATCCTGAGTAACACATATCCGTAAGACCCGTTAGGACCTTGACCTACGAAATGTATAATTCAAAAAATTTCCTCCTCACAAATTATTACGCCCCAACACTAAATTCCCTATCTTCCCCCTCGGAGCGCCGCTTTCTGAATCAGCGGTCACCGATTAGAATTCAGGACCAACCCATGCCATTCAACCTCGAACTATTCATAGCCAGACGATACCTTCGCTCCGGGCGGCATTTTACCTCAGTGGCGTCTTTGATCACCACTGTCGGTGTGGCTCTGGGAGTTGGGGCGGTCTGCCTGTTTCTGTCGGCGCATAACGGATTCGAGCATGAAATCCGCGAACGAATCCTGGGGGCGACCTCGCATATTACGATTTTTGCGCTCAACACCGAGGACAATCTGATGCGCGACGCCCAGCAGGTCATGGCCCGGGCTGCCGCTGCGCCGGAAGTCATCGGCGCCTCGCCGTTTATCTATTACAAAACCGGCATACAGAGCCGCTCCACCGGCGACGGGATTGTCGTGCGCGGGGTTGATTTGGAAAAAGAGCTGTCCACCGGGACACTGGCCGACAAGATCATCTATGGCGAATACTCGTTCGTCTCACCGCCGGAGAGGAGTCAGGACAAAAAAGTCCCCGGCATCATACTGGGCATGGACCTGGCCGACCGTCTGGCGGCGGGCATCGGCGATCCGATAATCCTCTATTCCATCACTGATAAGACGCTGTCACCGACTGCGCTCCCGAAGAAAGGCTTTTTCCGCGTCAGCGGGATTTTCCGCTCCGGGTTCGCCGAATATGACAGCGATCTGGCGTATATTTCAATTCCCGAAGCGCAAGATCTGTTTAATCTCGGGGCCGCTGTAACAGGGGTGCATTTGAAAATCGCCGACATTTTTCGGGCCAAACATGTCTCCACATTTGTCGAAAACGAACTCGGCCCCGGCTATGACATTGTTCCCTGGCAGGAGTTGTACAGCAATTTGTTCACCTGGGTTGAACTGGAAAAACTGGTGATTTATCTCGTGTTTACCCTGATGATTCTGATTGCGGCGTTTTCGGTGATTTCAACTCTGGTGATGATCGTTCTGGAAAAACGCAGTGAGATCGCGTCGCTCAAGACCATCGGCCTGACCGGCGGTTCGATTCGCAAGATTTTTATTTACAACGGACTGACAATCGGTGTGATTGGGGCGTTATCCGGATGGGCGCTGGCGCTCACGCTGATCTGGGCGCAAAATGAATTTCACCTGCTCAAACTGCCGGCTGATGTGTACTTTATTTCTTACCTGCCGTTTGTGGCGCGTCTTGGCGATTTTCTTATTATCGGCGCGGCGACACTGGTCGTCAGTTTCCTGGCCGGGCTTTACCCGGCCCAGCGCGCCGCGTCACAATCTGTCGTACAGGCTCTGCGCAGTTAACACACGAAACTACACCGGTCAGCATGACACAAAAATTACAACAAAGCGCAAGTGACACATCACTGGTGTCTGCCTCCGAGGCCGTGATTGAAGCCCGAGAAGTCTGCAAAAGCTATCAGACCGCCGAGGGGCCGCTGGAGGTCTTGCGGGGAGTGGACCTGACTGTCAACCGATCAAACATGGTGGCGATTGTGGGAGAGTCCGGCGTGGGCAAATCGACATTACTTCATCTTCTCGGCGGACTGGATACACCCTCCAGCGGAAAAATAATCTGCAAAGGCACGCCGCTGAGTGAACTGAGCGAGGACCAGCGTTCACTGTTTCGAAATGAACATGTTGGCTTTGTGTTTCAGTTTCATCATCTGCTGGAGGACTTTACGGCGCTGGAGAATGTGGCGCTGCCGGTTTTGGCCGCAGGCAAGCCCCTGGCCGAGGCCGAAGCGGGCGCTGAACAATTACTGGCTGCCGTTGGTTTAACCAGCAGGAAGAGCCACCTGCCCTCTGAATTGTCCGGAGGAGAGCAGCAGCGGGTGGCTCTGGCCAGGGCGCTGGCCAACGGTCCGTCGCTGGTGTTGGCCGATGAGCCAACCGGCAACCTCGACACAAAAACCGGCGATATGCTGCATGAATTGCTGCTGGAGATTAATCGGGAGCGTGGCAGTGTGTTCATTATTGCAACTCACAACCGAAAGCTCGCTGCGCGCTGTGATAAAGTGTATAATTTAGCGGAAGGCGCCATATCCGCCGAATGATGCCGATGGAGAAAACTTAGCGGCCTCTATCCTCTGGAAAAGGACTGAGAGGCAAAAAAAGGTGAAAAGCAAGGAAGCTCCGGCGCTGGCAGAGCGGAATCAACCGATACCTAAGGTAAAGCCCCACGGCGCCTTGGGGGAGATTGCGGAGATTGCGGAGATCGGGGAGATTCCACAGTTTGGCCGGCGTCAAACCAGAGTGCGACAATTATGAATCAAACTAAATGCCATCAATGCGGCCGGGAAACCGAAACAACGGTAAAGATTACCCAGATTAGGGGTAATCAGAAAACTGTCGTCGCGCTCTGTCATTCCTGCGCCTCGGCTATGGGGTTTCATAACCCGCTGGACCAGACGCCGTTTCCGCTGGCGAAGATTCTTGAAGGCATTATTGATCAGTCGCTGGCGCCGCTTGATCCGGAAATCGGCAGCGAAGCCTGTTCGTCCTGCGGCATGACATTTGCCCAGTTTTCCCAGTTCGGGCGCTTCGGTTGTGGCGGATGTTACGAATCATTCCGTTCAAAATTGGAAATGATTCTGCGCAAAATTCATGGCAACAGTATTCATCGGGGACGGATGCCGCGTTCGGTTGATAACTCAACGGTCACTGTCAAAGAGCAGGAGCGCCTGGAATCCGAATACCAGCGGGCAATTGAACATGAAGAGTTTGAACGGGCCGCGGACCTGCGCGACAGGCTGCGCGAAATTCGTTCACAGCTTTCCGAAACAGTTTCGCAAACAAACGGCGAGGATGCCTAGCCGCCGCCGGGACAATTGCAATGCCTCTTGATCTGGAAAAAATGTCAAAGAAACCGGCCTCATGGCTGGCGGCCCCGGGACAGGAAGCCTCGGTTGTGCTTTCCTCGCGTGTGCGTTTGGCGCGCAACCTGAAGGGCATGCAGTACCCGAACTCCGCGGACGACGCTACCCTGGAAAAAGTCGTGACATATGTCGGCGCCGCCTGTGAGCGGGCGGAAAATCTGCGCTCGTCGGACTTTATCAAATCAACAGAACTGAATGACCTGCAGCGTGACTTTCTGGTCGAGCGCCATTTGATCTCCCCGACCTTTCTGGACGGTGAACCTAACAAAGCGCTGCTGGTTGACCCCGATGAGCGCACCTCGATTATGGTCAATGAGGAGGACCATCTGCGTGTGCAGTCAATGCAGCCCGGTCTTGAACTGCAAAAAGCATATGAACGCGCAATCAGTTGTGACGATCAACTCTGCGCGTCATTGGACATTGATTATGATCCCGACTTTGGTTTTCTGACCGCCTGTCCGACAAATGTCGGGACCGGCATGCGCGCCTCGGCCCTGATCCACCTGCCGGGACTGGTGCTGACGCGCGATATTGACAATGTGATTGCGCGCATATCCAATCTCGGTTTGGTTGTGCGCGGGTTTTATGGCGAAGGGTCCGATGTGCTCGGAAATCTTTTCCAGATTTCCAATCAGACAACTCTGGGAATTTCTGAAGCCGAAATCCTTTCGAGCATCGAATCCATAACGCGTTCAATAATCAAAGATGAAGAAACTGCCCGCGAACGACTGATTGAAGAGGCGCCAAACCAGATTGATGACAAAGTCTGGCGGGCCTATGGAATACTCAAGTATGCGCGAACACTGACCTCGGAAG
>JADFNA010000005.1 GCA_022563625.1 Candidatus Zixiibacteriota bacterium | reverse complement strand
GCGTCACCGTCCTCAAAGGGTCCGAACTGGATACCCGGTACGGACACTTCCTGGTGTATGGAGTCACTGAGGCTCTAACCAGGGACATAGATTTCAGCGACGTGTGGATGGACGCCCGGGTCCTGATGGAGACCGCCCGTAAACACCGAGCGTTGGCCTTGCCCGCCCATCCCGGGCGGTTTGGCATTGGTCTGGTGGACTACATGGGGCAGGGTGAGGAATTCCAAGACGTGGAAATCGTAGAGCGGTTGAACGGCGGCAGCCGCCCCGGAGAGAATGAGCGCGCTTCCGACCTTTGCGAGTCTAAAAACTACCAGGGCATAGGCGGCAGCGATGCCCATCTCACCAGTCACATCGGTGTCTGCCTCACCAACTTCTCCCGGAATATTTCCAGCGAGGGCGAGTTGGTGGAAGCACTGCTTTCCGGAGAGTTCCAGCCCGTGTGGCTGGAGGACACCAAGGCCTGAACCACCTAGAAACTATCTCAAAAGGTGGTTCGCCCCGATTATATCGGGATCACCACGAACGAAGGTAGTTGTTTCCGCCCGTTTGTCCTGAGCCTGTCAAAGGATGGTCCATCTTAGAAGCACAGTTATGAGATATTTTCTTAAATGCCGTTGGATTAAATCATCGCGTAATAGCGGGCGGGTAAACACCGCAAATATTGTCGCGATTGGGGCTGGTTAATGGCCAAACCAACCGGCGCAGGACCAATTCAGGTTGAAATTATTGAACAGTAGCAATGATTCCGGCGATAAGATTCACTCACCGTGGAGGGGGCAGTCGACAACAAGAATGGACACATCCAGAGTATCTTCCAAAGACTCGTCACTGGCTATGAATTTCACTATGTACAGTCCAATGTCTAGCGAGGATGTAAAGAGCCCGGCGCCACCACCGTTATCAACAAAAGTAGCGTTGAAAGGCAGGTTTTCGGCCCGGAGGTTGACGGGATCAAAGTCCGGATCGGATCCTGTAACATTCAGTTGAAGTAGAGTGAAGGGGCAAATCTCGGCGGGCACGAAATCAATCGTAATATTGGGCGGACGGTTCAGGTTCTGTACCGTTATCGTGACAAGCTCAGTATCTGTCAGAGAACCGTCAGAGGCGAAAAATCTGATGGGATAGACCCCGGCTTGGAAGAAGTCAGGACGAAAATCGAAAACGAATCCAGGGACCTTATTTTGTAAGAAAAATGAATTCGGCGGCATTGCGGCCGTATCAACTGTGTACTGTACAAGATCGCCGTCAGGGTCAATAGCAAAAATGATGAAAAACAGAGAACTGTTTTCAAGCACAGATTGCGGACCAATCGGATTGATCACCGGCGCCTGATTGACATTTGTTACGTTGATAACAGCATTCGAAGTGTCTTCGAGCGATCCGTCACTGGCGATGAATGTTACTAAGTACTGCCCGGCCTGCTCGAAATCAGGGCTGAAAGTAAACAAACCGGCGCCGTTGCCTCTGTCAATGAATGATGCATTAAGAGGCAGCCCGAGTGTCCTCAGAGAAGGTATCGACTCGGCGTCGGTCGCTGAGACTAGGAAAGACATAGTCGCGCCTTCGTCGACTTGTGTGCCTGGAATGAAGTTGATCGATGGCGCTGTATTACCGGTGATTGTCACAATACCCGGAATGAACTCCGGAGTGAATGGATTGTCTTGAGAGTCAAACAATTCAAAAAATACTGGACCCTTTGGGAATACGACTGACGAATCGATACTGGTCACTCTGTCCGGCTCGGTTGGATCGACGGTAAACCAGAGTGTCGCCAGTAGTCCATCCCCGGCTGGGAATAACCCGCCTTCAAAGATATCGAAACCGGTCAGAGCAAAGCCGGACTCGTTGTCAATAAAGGTCAGCTCAAAGCTTCCGACTACACTGTTTATGCGGCTCCCGGTATAGCTGATAGAGTCAAGAAACAACGAAGTCACGAAAGAAAATCCCAGCGAAGCCATGGAGAGCGGCTCGTCATTGAACAGACGCACGGCCAGCGGAAAATGGTCGCCCGCATTGACAAAGGCGCTCTCCACCGATACAGTGTCCGGAGCGCCAGTGTCACCGGTGAGAACTGTGTCGGTCACAGTGATCGTCACGATCTCACTATCAGCCAGAAAGCCATCCGAAACGATAAATGTCACATTATATATTCCGGCCTGGGTTGTGTCCGGGTCAAACTGAAAAAAGTAAACGTCTTCATTGTCCACAGTAAGCGAGGAGTTCAGAGGATTATTTTCCACACTAAATGTAAGGAAATCGTCGTCAGGATCACTCCCGGAAACTATGAATGACAACCGTTTGAGTTCAGTAACAAATTGAGAATTAATCGGAATGATTACCGGCGCTCGATTGACATTGTTTACTGTAATTGAGACAAATTCTGTGTCGGCGAGTTCACCGTCGAAAGCTACAAAACCGACAGAATATATATCCGCCTGTTCTAAGTCCGGTGTCCAGCCGAACATCCCTTGATCTATCCCTTGATCTTCGAACAGATCGAAGGTTGCGCCTCCAGGAAGATTCAATGCGCTCAGGAGCAAGGTATCTCCGTCAGGATCAGAACTGAAGACATTGAATTGTAAAAAGAAACCTTCATCTACAGACTGGGGAGACGATGGAGGATTTACAACCGGCGCACGGTTGACGTCGATCACTGTGAGTATTACTGTCTCGGTATCTGTAAGTGAGCCATCCGAGGCAATCAAATCAAACGAATATACACCCGCATGCGTGAAATCTGGAGTGATGAGGAGACCCACCTGCCCGCCGAAGCCGGTTTCGGCGAATACGAATGGCGGCGGCGCGGGAACTGAAAAGGAAACTTTATCAAAGTCCGGATCAGAAGCAAATACGGTCAACTGAAGTGTGTCTCCCTCGTTCACACTCTGCGGTGGAACCGGGTCGATCACAGGTGGATTGTTCGGGACGATTGGCGTGTCAATGACTTCAATATCGCCATAGCAGCAAAAGAAGTCGGTCACCAGCACACAGCGGTAAATGCCTTTGGAAACCCGGGAGCCCGTGTTGTCAGTCAAATCCCACGTGACTGAGCTAACACCCGCCTGAGAGCGCTCAGCGCCGCCGAGATTGGCGATAGGAGGAGCGCCGACATCGTCATAGATTAATATCTCTACCTGGTCTTCAAACGGAACAAAGAATTGAATCTGAGCGTTCGAAAAAGTTGGATTCGGAAAAGCGGGACTGAGAATCTGTCCATTGATCGATTCTTCGCACCAGTCCTGCGTGTCAATAGCGCCTGTCTTAACGCCATCGTCGTCAGTCTCGGTGATGCCGCTGAAACCCTCGGGTCCCACCGGCCAGAATCGTGACTCTATGAAACCCGCCAGGGCGTTTCCAGTATCGACGAACTCCACTTCGATACGATATAGAGTGTTCGGAGTTAATGGGAACTGCGAAAGAGGAAAGAGTGTAAATCCATCAATCTGGCCCAATGTGAGTGTTGTTTCGTTCTGGCGATATATCCATATTACTTGGCCATCATTAGCTTCTTGATTTTCCAAAACGAGAATAACAATGTACGAAACTGCGTTGGGATCAGCTTCCCATGTAAAGCCAGGAACTGTTGCCGTAAAGCTGCAATCCTGCGGCGAAACTAGAGCGCCCTTATCTCGGTCTGGGTTCCATAGTTTTTCTGGGACGAAACTGACTGTGTCCGAAGGCAGGCTCTCTATATTGGTAGAACTGACCGATGTAACGTAGTACTGCAGAAAATCAGTTGATGTTGTGTCAATTCCCAGCTCATTATAAGCTAATATCTCCGGATCTTCCAGGGTCGTATTGATGGGAGAGTCTGTAACGCGATTGAACGGGCCTCCGTTTATTCGCTTGTAAACATGGTACCCAATGATAGACTGTTCTCCATCCGCTGGCGCCCAGACCAGATGAAAAATGGTAAACGCAATCTCTCCGGTCGAATCGTGTTCCAGCCCTATGAACCCGACCGGCATCAGCGGCGCCGGAGGTAGAGTCGTATCAGTTTCAAGTTCAATGACCGCAAGGTCAGTAAAAATACCGGTAAACTCAGTTTCGACGTCCGTGAATGCGCGAACTGAGATTATCTCAATCAGCGTCGAATCCGGCAGATCTTGAGTTAATCTCTGTTGAAATCTTATCACGGCCAAATCTTGCTGTCCCGAACTGTCTATCAGTACGCCACCGGAGGGGGAAAATAAAGAAGAAAATATTTCGCCGGTTGATTTGTCGGTTTCGCTCGAAAATACAATACTGTCCGACAAACCGCTGTGACGTGCTATGCTGATCGGTACAAGGACCCCCGGGTCATACTGAATCACGAACTCCAAAGATGTTATGTCCGGAGTGTTGTAAATCTTAATTGTCAGATCAACAATACCGTCGGCGCTTTGCGGAGCGCCAAGCCTGGCGAATGGCGGCGAGATGCGCATCAGTGGAACAAACGGCAGAAGATCAATTTCCACATTCACTGTCTGGCCAGCCACCACCTCGGCGATTGTCACACCACGATAAATGAGATTGAGGTTCTCATCAAAACATTCCAGCGTAAAGGTCCGCCCTGGTCCGGCCGGAATGTTTTCTACCACCCCAACCACGAACCCATCGGCCCAAACCAACTGCGCCACGATTGTATCCATGTCATCGGCGCTGATGGTCAGTTGATAGGTAGAGACAAGTGATCTCAACGATGGAGATGTAAGCCGGAAAGAAAGCTGAACACGGACCTGCTCGGACCCGGCGTTATTCAATATTTTTTCTTCACAACCTGCTAATAATATCGCGCCCAGAAAAACTCCGGAGAACAGTATTTTCAGTGCCACTTTCATAAACCTGGCTGTGAAACGATCAGGATGTTGCATTGTAATCGGGACTCGCATGAATTGTAACTGTCACTATGTTTAGAATGCGCTCAGCAGGCTGAGTGAAAACGAAAGGCCGCTGACATCAAGTTTATTATCATCAGCCGAACCTGTGTGATAAAGCCCATTGGCCAGAACATTCAGGCCGCCGGAAATACTCTTCCGGACTGATCCACCGAAACTATAAATCTCCGAAGAACCAAAACGCGAAGCGCCGGTCCTCTCGTCACCGGCAACAAAACGCATTTCAGCGGCCGGGCCGACTTCCCAGCCGTTCGCCAGACGGAACTCCAGTGAGCCACGGGCGCTGAATTCATTGCCGAAAAGTTGCAACTGCTCAACGATTGTTTCATTACCGCCATAACGTGTGTTTCTTCCACGGAGCAGATAGCCCGCCGATAGATTAGCGCGATATGTCTTCTGCGTATATGAACTTCCCAGACGCAAAGATACCCGGGTGTTTTGCTCAAAAACTTTCTTGTCGTCAAACCTGTCAGCGCCGTAAAAAGTCAACAGCAGGTTGCCCGAAAGGGCCAGTTTATCAAAAACCCGGCTGAGGGAGACGGTAGTGGTAAACAGATTTCCCGGATTGTAACTGCCCTGGTCCTGATAGGGATCAAATTCGCCGGTAAACTCGTACATAGCGCCCGCTGAGGCGTTGAATTCACCAAGCTGACCGGCCACGCCTCCCATCACATTAAACCCGAATCCCTGCCCGAATCTACGCAGCGGGAAACTCAAAAAGTTTTCGGAGAGCTGGTTAATGATCGTAGTGTCAACGGCAAAATCCAGATCGCTCTTGCCCGTCGGGAGATTTACCCCCGCCCCGAAAATGAAGCGGTCTTCTAAAAACGAGCGATGGACCTGCAGCCGCACATCACTGACACCATTGAGATCATAGTCGGTAACATTTGCGTCAAGGCTATTGGCGGAACCGGCGGCGTAAAAAAGCAATTCAAAATCATTTCGCAGCGGAATCACCCCGGTTATAGGAACTGTCCATTGGTCAATCGTCTTTTCTCCAGCGCTGTCGGCGATTTTCCATGATTGAAACAGCGCATTGACCTGAACAGAGTTTCCTTCGGCCCGGATGGATTCGACACAAAACACTCCAGCCAGCAGGGAAATACCGCAGATGACATTCAATCGGATTCTATAATCAGTCCGCATCGGGATTTCCTCTGATTATCACTGACCCGGTGGGAATAACCGGCGGCTGGTTGGGCGAACTGCTCTCTCCGCCGCCGCCGGGAATCGCGCCGGTGTTGATGACGATGTTTCGCAAGTTGGGGTCCAGTCCCGGAGCGCCCGGCGCCGTAAATGTCTGTATATAGCTCTCAAAGTTCACATCATCGGAAAGACCGCCGGCTTCCGAGGCCTGCTCGCCAGCTTCGGAAAAATTCTCATCAATACTCTGTGCGTTTTCAAAGTGTCCCTCTGCTTCGGCATAGGAACCCAGGCGCATACTGTTCAGACCCCGGCAATATTCAAGAAACGCGTTAAGTGAATCTGTCGGAATGCGGTCAATTGCCAGCCGTTCCGCGTCCGTAGGTTCGACGCCCAGTTCCTGAAGCACGCGATACACAAAAGCTTTCTGCAATTTGAACAGCTGTTGGAGTTGCTCCTGCTCTGATTCCGGCAGCGCTTCAGTATTGTCCACAGTATTAACTATCACACCGCCAACGCGAATCTGATCGGGTTCCGGACTTTCCACCCAACCGGTGATAACTTTCCGGCTGCCGAGCAGTTTTCCCACTCGCGGGGCGGTCGCCGGATCAACAACTCCACTCCCGGACAGTTTCAACTCGTCGAGCAGCAACGAAAGGTTCACACGCTCAACGACAGTCAGAGCGCTGACTTTCGCCAGGTCAATAGCCGTGAATTCGGCAAACCCGAGCGCCAGCGGCGCCAGTTCCGGACTCAACCTGCTTCCATCAAAATCATAAACGGCCACTGTGTTCAGCGGAATTGAGTCCACGTCAATGCTCTCCTCGCTGGCCAAAGCCCTCGCAATCACATCTCGCCTCTCAACCCGGCGCTGGCGGAGTATAATTCGCTTGATAAGTTGTTTCGGGGGCTTGAGAGCCAGAGCGGCCGTATAAGCGCCGCTGGCGTCATCCCAGCGCGATAGCTTTTCCAGCGTCATTCCGCGATACAACTCAGTGCGCGGGTCTCCCGCAAGTTTACTTGCCCGATTCAGATGCGAGAGTGACTCTACATAATCACCCAGATAATATCGCGCCACACCGAGCTCGCGCCAGGATTTCGCGTGGGACGGGTTTAGCGCCAAGTCGTCGGATAGCTTGTTGGCGGCGCCGGCATACTCTCCTTCTGCCACCAACTTTCTGCCCTGGGTGTAGAGATTCTGGCCGCAGGAAACCAGAATCGAAAAAAGTAAACACGCGCAGACTATACACCCGGCGGCATTGCTGTTGTTTCTCGCGAACTGTTTTCTTGAGAACTGTTTTCTTGAGAACTGTGAATTCTTGGCGAACATGGCGAGGGTATCGAGCGCTTACAGTACGCTAGCCGACTAACGGCCAGTATGTTTCCATTTTTGTTTTCGCCTGGACAAAACCATTGTCAGCTTCGTAGGCTTTCTTGAAGTATTCATAGGCCAGCTTGTAATCGTATCTATCCATATACTCCAAACCCCGGGCGTACATGTCGAGCGCATCCATCGATTTTGTACCGCTCTCTTTGAGTATTTTTTTCGTATCTTCGTTCAATTTCATGTCGAGCTTTTTGGCCAGCTCCTCGACCAGCTCCTTTTGCATGCGGTTGAAATCCGGCTTCCCTTCCCTGTCCACAGAAGTAATTATTTCAGAAGTTTCGACATTTACCACCTTGACTCCCATGCGTGCGCTCTTGTCATCAAACTGGGAAATCACTCCAAAGACCATCATTTTGGCGCCGATAATTTTCCCCAGTTTAATTGCTGTGGCTTTGTCAACTCTACCGTCTTTCACTAATTCCTGCTCTTTGAGCAGATAATCCATCTTCGTGCGTTCAACAACTTTCAAACCGCTGTATGAAGAAAAATCATAGGCAAAAAACTCGGCTAATGCGGAACTCAAGCGCCCCAGGCGCTTTTGATGTTTTTCCACAGAAAAATTGTCAAACGGAAGAAATGCGATCGTAGTAAGCCCCGCATCTGATTCCTCCGGGCAGGTGATGCTGCCTTTGGCCTGCATCAGGCCATACCATTTGTCAGCCAGCTCACGCGGCCAAAACTCCTGCGGCAGCGGGTTCAAGCAGGGTCCAACCGTATTCATCGAATCCAGGTAACCATAAGCGGCGGTGCGGTAATCCTTGCCTTTGGCATACGTGCAGACACTCAGATATTCGTATATCGCGATGGTGTCGGAGGCCGACACGCTGCGGCTGAACAGACTGCGGGCATGGGTGATCCCCGCATCAAATTGTGTCTCGACATACATATGAAGCGCCTCTGTCAATCCGACCGAAACAACGTTTTCGCTTTCAGCTTGTTCGGGTGTTCCAGCGCGAATAAACGGCATAAGCGCTGCTAAAATACATCCGATCAAGAATACCCGCATCATTGATGGGTACAGGTTATCCAGTAATATTGAATACATAATGACTCCTTTCAATACGCGTTCCACTCAGTTCGCAACACTAATGTACAGCCAAATCTGGATTCGTCAAGTCCACATTCACTGAGTTCCTGCTCTCATTTTGCACAGTTTCTGAATGAACGGATGGATTCGAACCCGCTGTCCGTGTCTTTAACTTATTGTGCTACAATCATTTAAAAGAGAATTTGCGCCGCTCAAGACGCTCGGCTAGGGTCCGAACTTGGCGATGAACCGCTGCAACTCTCCGGCAGTCACTTCCACAATCGTATCTTTTCTCCGGCTCTGGTCCTGGGTTTCGACCCGCACCCGATAACTGCCCGGCGGCAATGAGAATGTAAAGGGAGCCTTTTCTGATTGCAGTTCTCCGTTTATATATATCCTGGCGCCCATAGGCGCCGAACCGATTGTCAAACTTCCCAATTCAGGAATCATATCAAACGTATAGCTTCTGTTCAGTGATTCGTTTCCAGTAATTATAATCGTATCAAAAAGCGCCGGCGTCTTCGCTCCGCTATTTTCCAGTTTGATCACATGCTGGCCAACATCCAGCGTTTCGCTGAACGAACTCTTCGCCCGGCCAATCAATTTCCCGTCAATATACAGATCACCCTCCGGTGTAACCGATAAGCTGATCACTCCTGTTTGTTTCGCCGCAGGGCGCTGGATAACGAAATTGTGATTCGCTTTTGTTGTCTGGTTCTTCTGAATAAGAAGTGTGTCAATCCATTCGGGGACAGCGGCCTCAGCGTTTCGCATTTTCACAACCCGCCTGCCAACGGCAGCGGCAAATGTCACCGCTCCCCGGACATTCTTAGCAATCAAACTGTCATCCAGATACACATCTGCCGAGGGCGTCACTGATAATTCAATAATACCGTTGGCGCCTGTCACATCCGCGCCCTGCACAACAATCGTGATGTCATCGCTGGCGCTGTCCTGTCCGTCGCTGACAAGAATACTCAGATTGTGTAAGCCAACCTGATTTGAGTCCGGTGTCCAGGTAAATGATCCGGTATTGTCACCATGATCGACGAATGCCGCCCCGGAGGGTAATCCGCTGGCGTTCAAACTAAGCTGGTCGCTGTCCGGATCAGTAGCCACAACCAAAAAACTCAGCGCGCTTTCAGCCGCCACCGTGTATGGGCCCAAATCACTGATTGTCGGCGCCGTGTTAGGCCCTCCAGAAAATCCAGTCAGATCAGGCCATTGCCAGATCACCAGCGCGGTCACAACCGCGGCGGCGGCAAGCGAGGGCCAGAGAATTTTGCGGCGAGGTTTGGCGGCGGATTTCGTGTGACTGACGATTGTTCTCGTGTATTCCAAATCCTCTGCAGTCGAACTCGGGATCTCTTTTTGCACTTCGACAAGCGCGCTGAGCATATCTGCGGCGGACTGGAATCTTTTTCGCGGGTCCCGGCTGAGCGCCGAGAGAACCAATCGGTCGAATTGGGCCGGCACGTTCTTGTTCTTGGCGCTGGGCTTGGGAGGATTTGTCGAACGTTTGGACTCGGCTATTTCCATCCAATTTTGTCCCGGAAATGGATATTCCCCCGTCACCAGCAAGAACAGCGTCACACCGAGGGCATATATATCCGCCAGCGCCCAGTCGGTTGTGGACGCCGAATAAAATTGTTCGGGGGAAGCAAAATGCGGCGTACCGCAAAACGAACCTTCCTGCGTCATATCCGGGTCTTCCTCGCTTTTGGCGATGCCAAAATCGATGACCATAGTATTGCCCTCAGAGTCAATCATGATATTGCTGGGCTTGATATCCCGATGGTAGATTTTCTTCTTGTGGGCATAACTCAGCGCATCGAGCAAGTCGGCCGTGATCCTGAGACTTTCAGGAATTGACAGCGCCCCCCGTCGGTCTAGGGTTTCTTTGAGTGTTTCACCCTCGACATATTTCATCAGGATAAATGTGCGATTGTCCTCGGTGAAAAAATGGAAGATCGGACAAATGCGCGGATGGTCTAACCGGGCCAGATGATTGGCCTCTTTGAGAAAACGGGCAGCCAGATTAGGGTCTTTGAGCTCTTTCATAATGACCTTATGGTCCGGGACATCCCTATGCTGCGCCAGATAGACCACGGCCATCCCGCCCTCACCAACCTGCCGGATAATCTTGTATCCGCTGACAAACGCCTTATCCATCACCAACGATTATATATCCCAAACCGACTCCCGGCAAGCGCCGGGCACAACGCCGGGGCGGATTTGCCCAAGCGAAATCTGTAATTTATATGGACTTATGGCCCACCCGGCGAGTGCGTTGCACGGACGCTCGGGCGTGTTGATAAACCCCTGATTGTCTTTGCGAGGAGCGAAGCGACGTGGCAATCTCTCCCACATCGCAGCTATGTCACATTTGCGCCCCAGAGACTTCACATTATCCGGCAATTGGCGCTATATTGGCATTCCGACCGGAGTTTGATGAATCACCTCAGTTTCGCATTCGCGGCATGGCGACAATACGGATTATCGCGGAAAGGGAATCGGCATGAGACTATTGGAGCGCGGCCTGATACGCATCGAAGGCGAGGGCATAAAATTTGTCTGGTGTAACGCGCGCCAAACAGCATTCGCATTTTATGAAAAAGCAGACTTCAAGTATTTCGGCGAAATGTTCGCGCCACCCAGAATCGGCCCGCATAAGGTGATGTGGAAGCGGCTGTAGAAAATTGCATCACGATTGAGGTTGGCCGCTCCAACTAGTTTGCCCAGAGAGGACTAAGAGTATTAGATTGGAGTGGGGAAGCTTACGAAATGAAGGAACAGAAGAAGAGCCATTGCCAAGAAGCAATGAGTGAGTTAGATTCTGCTAATCTCGTGTTCGCTTATTGCTGGTATAAAACGGTGAATCATCAGTGGTCAGACGGACGAAAGACGGGATTCAAGATAGTTGTTAGTTTTTTTAAACTCAAGGAGATTGCATTTATGGATTCCCCTCTTTTCATCGCTATTATCAGTGCAATCATCGGAGCGATCATCGGAGCAATCGCGCATGATGTGGTCTCTACCATCGCTGCCCGGCTTAGACGTAAAGTGGGACTGCCCCAGGACACAAAAACCAAGCCGCAACCACCCGTAGTATTTGAAAATACTATCTTGCCCCTGTTGGAACTGAACGACACAGCACGCAGTGAACTGAGAAAATCTCGCTTCATCGGCATAGACGGAACAGGAGAAGCCCTGATGAATCTTGTAAATTCCGTTGGCAAAAAAGAGGGGTACTCGCTATTGGCGCTATGTGGTAACAAAGGTCCATTTGCGAAAGAGTATTACGACCTGAACTTCAATAAGTGCACTACGGTAAAACGCATCTTCAGATTCGATGCTATACAAGAAGAGAAAAAGACAAATACGACCCGCATTACCCAAGACGGCCTCAAACAGCATCTCGACATGATAATCTCCCCACCGAACGAAAAGCGCAAGGTTAACGTCTACCTCATCAAACGGGTAGAAAAAGGAACCTTCAATCCCCCTCCATCTTTTGGATTCGCAATCCTCCTGAATAAAAGGAAAAAACCTATGGGAGCCGTTATGCACTGGGAGATGTCTATGAAGCCACTAAAGCATCTCGTTAATATTGTAGGAATTGAAGTCAAGGAAACAGAACAAAATCTTCTCAACGAGTTGGTGGCCTTACATAGTTTTTTAATTACAATTTCGGAGAATATTGCGAATATGGAGGATTTTACAAATACTTATGCTACATTCACAGAAGAAAACGAAGCCAACAGGTAACTCCCGAGGGAAAGGACAACAGAATGAAAATAGGAATCATCGGGGCCGGCTTTGTTGGAGCTGCATGTGCGAAGGCCATGCTTCTCAGAGGGTCGTGCGAGCACATCGTCCTAAATGACATTGTGACAGAGAAAGCAAGAGGTCTTGCAAATGATCTGTCCCACGGAGAGTTGCTCTGCCCGGCTACGCGAATCGAGGCCGGTTCAATAAGCGACCTGTCCAACTCCGACATTATTGTAATAACTGCAGGAATCAACGAGCGCTCTGGTGGTGCGATAGATCGTAACGACAAACGCGGCCGACTTCTTCTCTTACCCGACAATGCGGCGATATATAAGAACATTATCCCACAGATAGCGAGAGCTGCTCCAAAGGCGATAATTCTTGTTGTGACAGACCCCCCGGATGCGCTGGCGGACGTTGCAAAACACCTCCTTCCTAATGCCAGCATTGTAAGTACGGGGACTTACCTTGATAGCCTGCGATTTCGTCTACAGATAGCCCGGCGACTAGAATGCCATCCAGCGTCAGTAGAAGCCAACGTAATCGGCGAACATGGAACATCTCAGGTGTACGTGTGGAGTACTGCGCAAGTCGGGGGCGAGAGCGTACTTAGACTTGCGGAGGCGAAGCAGTTGGACCCTGTCAAGTTTCGCAATGAAGTCGAATCAGCAGTAAAGTATGCGAACATAGAGATAATTGAGGGAATAGGCGCAAGCCAGCATGGAATCGGAATTGTAACGGCGAGATTGGTCGAAGCGATGCTCCGGGACGAAAGGATGGTTGTACCTGTCGGAACATTTCACACTCAGTATGGCGTAACGTTGTCGCTCCCGTCAGTTCTCGGAGCGAGAGGAGTTACTGCTGTGTTAGATATTACGCTGGATGAAGTAGAGTCCCGTGCATTGAGCGCCAGCGCTGATACTCTCCGCGAAGCGCATGAAAGTATTCTTCACATGCTAGAGTGACAAGCCCTTTGAGACACTTAATAACAGCATGCTACTAAAAGCGCGACTTTCGCAATTGTTCCCAAGGCGCTCAGCGGACAGTACTTCGAGCCAGCGCTGCACAAGAACGCTAGCTCTCCAAGAAAACTCATCAAAACCATGTAGAATCAAGCATAACGGCCGGGTGGGTTTTTTCTTCTCTAATAGGATAACACCTCAGAAATAGTTATCCAAGTTTCCCATTCCCAAAATCACTACCACTTACATGCAGATTCTCAACGCCCATCATTGGTAAGGAGACAAACACATGCCCAACATCCGCAAACAACTCAATTCAAGCCCCCTCAACGCCCGCACACATCATCGGCGCCGTGGGTGAACTACATCCACACGGCAAAGAACACACACACCCCGAAAAAAAACATACACCAAACAAACCCATTTCGCTAACAAGCCCCGCCGCTGTTGAATCTACCCTTAATAGATTTCAAGACAACGAGTTCACAACTCCTTCAACTCCAACTTCCCGCCTGACATCTCAACATAATTAAAGCGCTTGATAAACTCGCCGGTGTTGATATACACACCCTCCGGCCAGTCATGGAAAAGCGGCGTGTGCAGATGTCCGATCAGGACTGCGTCAAAACCCTCTTGCAATTTTTCTCGCGCATACTTCTCGTATGCCGCGTGAAAACTATGCAGTCCGAGGTCGGTGCGCTTTGAGGTGTGTTTGCGTGAGGCGTCCGATACCCGGCGCGCCAGCGGGATTCCCCAGTCGGCAGGCAGCAGGCGATAGAGCGCGATATTAGTTTTACTGCGCAGTATTTTTTTGAGTATGCGGTACTTCCAGTCCTGCGGCGCCAGGCCGTCACCGTGAATGAAAAACATGCGCTTGCCCTGCTCTGTCAACTCATATTCGTCGCGGTGAATTGTGATACCGGCCTCCTGTGTCAAAAAATCACCCAGCCAGAAATCATGATTACCGCTGACATAGTCGACAGGAATCCCCGAAGCCACCAGGTCCGCCAGGCCGAAAATCACCTGCAACTGTTGTTTTGGAATTGCGTTCTTGTACTCAAACCAGAAATCAAACAGATCACCGAGTATCACCAGATGTGACCCGCGCGCTTTTACCGCACAGAGCAGCTCGGCGATTTTGGCGCGCTTGAGCTTCTCTGTCTCAGCGCCGTTGGCGCCCAGATGCGCATCAGAGAACACAAACAAACTCCGCGAG
>JADFNA010000252.1 GCA_022563625.1 Candidatus Zixiibacteriota bacterium | reverse complement strand
CGATTCTCTATTGGCATTCGATCAGTTTTGGCCGCGCTGGAAATTGACAGCGGCCTGCTGTATATTGCCTCAGGGTCATTTGTCTTAAAGACACTCGAAAACACTTACAACATATCAAGGAGGAGCGCATGAGTAACGAAAGACAGAAACAGATCAGGCGGCTGCTGCCGCTGGCGGCGCTGGTAATCGCGGCGTTTGCAACCACCGGCTGCGGGACAAAAATCCCCTCGGGACACCGGGGAGTGCTGTATCGTACATTCGGCGCCGGCACCGAGATGGGCAAGGTGTACCCTGAGGGCTTCAACTGGCATTTCCCCTGGAATAGTTATTTTGTCTACCGCACCCAGCAGCAGGAAAGGAAAGAGCATCTCGAAGTGCTCTCGGCTGACGGGGCGAAAATTCAGCTTGACGTGTCGCTGCTGTTCCGGCCTGTTCCGGAAATGATTGACAGCCTGCAGATTTCTGTCGGTCCGAATTATTATAACGATGTCGTGGCGCCAAACCTGCGGGGTGTTGTGCGCTCAGTCGTGGGCCAATACAAGCCAGAGGAGATCTACTCCACCAAGCGAGACGAGATCGCGCTCGAAATTGAAGCAAAGTTGCGGGCTGAACTGGTGAAGAAGTATGTGGTGATTGAGCGGGTGATTATCCGCGATGTGGCCCTGCCGAAGCGGATTGTCGATGCGATCAACTCCAAACTTGAGGCGCTACAGGAAGCTGAGAAAATGGAGTTTGTTATTCTCAAAGAAACGCAGGAGGCCGAACGGAAACGGATTGAGGCCGGCGGTATTGCGGACTTCCAGAAAATCGTGTCATCGGGTTTGACGCCGCAATTTTTGCGCTGGAAAGGAATCGAGGCCACCAGGGAACTTGCTCAGTCGCCGAATGCCAAGATTGTCGTGATTGGCGGCGGCAAAGATGGACTGCCGCTTATTCTCGGTTCTGATTGACCACAGT
Organism: Candidatus Zixiibacteriota bacterium; assembly: GCA_022563625.1. GTDB lineage: Bacteria > Zixibacteria > MSB-5A5 > GN15 > JACZUZ01 > JADFNA01. The sequence continues at coordinate 2,954 of JADFNA010000252.1, read as the reverse complement.
TGTCTGAATAATCACAATATATTGAAATAGTTTTATTCAAAGCTAAGCGGGACGAGTCAGAACGACTCGTCCCGCTTTCGCTTTTTGATAATTAGATTTAATGGGGTGTTTTTACCGCGGGGGGAGACATGTCAGATGGCATAGCGCTTGAGCGCCTCGCGCGCGATGACCAGGCGCTGAATCTCGGAGGTTCCCTCGAAAATCTCTGTCACTCTGGCGTCGCGGTACAGACGTTCGACATGATACTCAGGTGTGTAACCATAGCCGCCCAGAAGCTGGGTGGCCATGTGCGTTATTGCTGTGGCCGCCTCGGAGGCGAACAGTTTGGCCATTGAGGCCTCTTCGATAATTCCTTCGCCCCGGTCCTTTTTCCAGGCGGCATGATGTATCATCAGGCGCGCGGCATGCAGTTTGGTTTGCATGTCGGCGATTTTGGCCTGTGTCAGTTGAAACGCCGCCAGCGGTTTGCCGAACTGGCGCCGCTCTTGGACATATTTGATGGCAATTTCAAAGGCCGCCCTGGCAATCCCCAGGGCCTGGGCCGCGACTGAAATCCGCCCGGAGTTTAGCGTTTCCATGGCCACTTTGAAACCCGCGTCTATTTCACCGAGCACATTGTCTTTAGGTACCAGCACATTATTGAATGACAGTTCATTGGTTGGCGAGGCCTTGAACCCCATTTTCTTTTCGGACTTTGCGGCGGAATATCCTTTTGTCGGGACATCAACCAGCAGCGCTGTGATGCCTTTGGCCCCGGCGTCCTTGTCTGTTCGGACAAAGAGCAAGATGTAGTCGGCAATATCTCCGTCGGTCACCCACAGTTTTGTTCCGTTGACGAGAAAATGATCGCCCTTGTCAACGGCTGTGCAGTTCAGCGAGGCTGCGTCAGTGCCGCTGCCGGCTTCCGAGAGCGAATAAGCTGCGAGTTTTTCGCCGGAGCAAATCGGCGGCAAGTATTTTTGTTTTTGCTCTTCGGTCCCGAAACTCAACAGAGGGTATCCGAAAAGCGAGTTGTGCAGTCCGACGACCGAAGTGTGCGAACTGCATCCGGCGGCCAGTTCCTCCATTGCTATGACATAGGACAGATGGTCCATCCCCGAGCCGCCATATTCCTCCGGCACGATAATCCCCAAAAGCCCCAGGCGGCCCATTTCGTGAATCAACTCGCGGTCGAGTTGGCCGGTTTCATCGAATTCGGCTGCGCGCGGCGCGAGTTTTTTTTGGGCAAACTCGCGGGCCACTTCCTGAATCATCAGATGTTCGTCTGCCAGCGCAAAATCCATGCGCCCAACATTCCAAATTCATGGGCCGATGTCAACTGCGCGGAGCGATATCACGGTAGTTTGAATTTTCAAAGAAGAGCCCGGCCCGGGCATGGCGCCCGAACCGGGTTCTTCTTGTTTTCTGCCAGATAAACGTATCAATAGTGGGTATCAATACTGTCCAGCGGCGCTCACTCTGCGAAGCAGTAGCCTTGCTATTTCAATAGCGCCATCTTCCGTGTCAGGACGAATTCCCCGGCTTTTATGCGGTAGAAATACATTCCGCTGGCAACCGGGGCGCCGTTGTCGTCAACGCCGTTCCAGGTAACTGTGTAGGAACCGGGGGCGAAAGATCTATCGACCAAGGTCTTAATCACCTGTCCCATGACGTTGTAGACTGTCAGCTCCACATTTTCGGCGTGTCCAACGGAGAAGCTGATTTCTGTCGTCGGGTTGAACGGGTTCGGGTAGTTTTGTAAAAGGTTAAATCCTTTTTGCGTTGCGGAGATGCCGAGTGAGCCGGTTGTGATTGTTACGACTGCTGATGGTCTGAGTCTGTTCCCGTTTTTGTCTTCGACTCTGGCCGACCAATCCCAGCTTGTCGAAGCGCCCGGCAGGCTGGAAACAGCAAGCGAGAAGGTATATGTTCCGTCCAGATTGTTGGTCAGATCACCGCTAGTCGCGCCACCGCCGCTCTGCATGTCCCATTGCCGTTTCTTGTTATCGTTGAAATCAATGACATCCGAGAAGATCATCATGTGGATAACATCTGTGGTGAAAAACGTCCTGTCATCGGTGGAAAAGTCCGCGTTCTTCGAGAGGATGAATCCTTCACCCGCCGGCGGGCCGGAAGTAACCGTGACAAAATTGACTTTCGTGTTAGTGTTCGAGCCCTGAGCGTTGGTGGCGGTCAATGCAACCGTAAAGGATCCGGCTACTGAGTATGTATGAGAAGGATTCTGCAGCGTCGACGTTGCGCCATCGCCAAACGTCCAGGCCCACGACGTGGGAGCGCCAGTGGACAGATCAGTGAAGTTGACCGCCAGTGGAACATTGCCGCTGGTTGGAGAAGCGCTAAACTCGGCTGTCGGGGCTGGTGGGGACGTGACGGTGATAAATCCGACTTTGGTGTTGGTGTTCGACCCCTGCGCATTTGTAGCCGTCAGCGCCACAGTGAATGTTCCGGCGCCGCTGTATGTATGCGAAGGGTTCTGCAGCGTCGACGTTGCGCCATCGCCAAACGTCCAGGCCCACGACGTGGGAGCGCCAGTGGACAGGTCAGTGAAGTTGACCGCCAGTGGAACATTGCCGCTGGTTGGTGTGGCGCTGAAATCGGCTGTCGGGGCAGGCGGGGCCGTGACGGTGATAAATCCGACTTTGGTGTTGGTGTTCGACCCCTGCGCATTTGTAGCCGTCAGCGCCACGGTGAATGTCCCGGCGCCAGTGTATGTATGAGAAGGATTCTGCAACGTCGACGTTGCGCCATCGCCAAACGTCCAGGCCCACGACGTGGGAGCGCCAGTGGACAGGTCAGTGAAGTTGACCGCCAGTGGAACATTGCCGCTGGTCGGTGTTGCGCTGAAATCGGCTGTCGGGGCAGGCGGGGCCGTGACGGTAATAAATCCGACTTTGGTGTTGGTGTTCGACCCCTGCGCATTTGTAGCCGTCAGCGCCACGGTGAATGTCCCGGCG
>JADFNA010000251.1 GCA_022563625.1 Candidatus Zixiibacteriota bacterium | reverse complement strand
GATGACTTTTCTGTATATGACGCCGACCCTGCCCGGTGCTGTGCGCTGCCGGGTGATGCGGACGGTGATGGAAAACGAAACATAGGCGATGCGCTGCTAGTCATTAGTTTTCTATTCGCCGGAGGCGCGTTGGGACCCTGCCCATCTGAAATGGACGCCACCGGGGACGGCGCCCTAAATATCGCCGATGTAAATTATCTGATCGAATGGATTTTCCGCGGCGGCCCCTCGCCGAAGTGTCCTTGAGTGGGATATTCTCTGGAACTCTGAGTGAAAAACTCCTGATCGTCTCTGCGAGGAGTCCGCCGCAGGCGGACGACGCAGCAATCTCGGGCAGTCAATAGTGAGAGATTGCTTCGCCGAAATTATCCTGAGCAAAGTCGAAGGTCTCTCGAAGAATGTAGATGTTCTTTTTTCGACAGGCCCGTAATGCCCCAAGGGGCTTTTTTTCTTGATAGCCAGTTCATGTCACGCCTTTTTGGGGCATGTCCGCAGATTGTCTATTTTGCAAAATAATCAACGGAGACATTCCCGGAAAATTTGTCTATCGCTCCGAGGACTTTGTCGCCTTTAATGACATCAATCCCAAAGCTCCGGTCCATATCTTAATCTGCCCCAGGTCACATACGGACACATTCCAGACATCAGATCCCGCAATTATGGCCGCGGCGACTTCAGTCGTGCAGGAAATCGCCTCCAATCTGGGGATCGAGGATGAATATACCCTGCAGATCAACAATGGAGCCAAATCCGGTCAAATTGTATTTCATCTGCATATTCATCTAATGAGCGGCTCAACCGAGGCAGCCGCTAAAATCAAGAAAATCCTGGAGACATCCGATTGAGCCTATAGTGCGGCCCTGAACTCTGTTGACTTCCGCTTGAAATCCGATATACTTGAGGGTATCTGGTGTAGTATGCCGGAGTAGTCTTGTTTATCAGATTGTAACCTTATTCTTCCTGACTGGAAGGGGTGATTTTTTTGACAGGAGTCAAAGTACGAGAAGACGAGTCATTCGAAAAAGCGTTGCGCAGATTTAACAAGTTCTGCGAGAAAACAGGGATTCTCTCGGACATCAAGAAACATCAGCGTTTCGAAAAACCGTCCGACCGCAGAAAACGCAAACTGAACGCCGCCAAAAGGCGTATCCGCAGACTGGCTAAGTTGCGCGGCGAATGATCAGCTAATCGTGGCATCCGCTAAAACCCGGCCCGTATCTCTTCTTCCGATACGGGCTTTTTCATTGTTGGTAATCGCCCCCGGGGGGAGCAAAGTCGTAGATCAGGATATTTTATGCGGCAATCTGGCTGTAATTCATTTAATGATGTGGCAGCTAACTGACTGGAGAGCCTGGCTATGAGTTTAATGAAAAGAATCGAAACAGACCTAGTTGTGGCAATGAAAGCCCGCGACAGCCAGGTCCTGACAACCCTGCGTTCCCTGAAGTCCGAAATCAAAAATCTACAGATTTCCTCCGGGACCAGAGATCAGGAACCGTCAGATGAACAGGTTACCGGGATTCTGTCTTCGGCCGCCAAACGCCGCCGGGACTCAATCGAACAATTCCGCGCCGGCGGACGACAGGACCTGGTGGACATTGAAGCCCGCGAACTCGATCTTATACAAAAATATCTGCCGCGGCAGATGTCAGCCGAGGAGATTCAGCAAAAGGTGGGCGAGGCTGTGGAGCGTTTAGGAATCTCAGGGCCAGGGGCGGTCGGGGCCCTGATGAAAGAGCTGATGCCTGAACTGGCAGGCAAGGCCAACGGAAAGTTGATTAACCAGATAGCCCGGGAAGTTCTTGCACGGGATAATTCAAACTCATAGCTTGACTTAGTCTGGCCCGATTGAGCCAGACTACGGGGCCTGTTGATAAACCCCTAATTGTCTGTGCGAGGAGTCCGCCGCAGGCGGACGACTTGGCAATCTCTTAGTTGCGAAGCGCATGAAATTGCTTCAGTATAGCTCGCCAAGGCTCCATTTTTGACTTTATCAACACGCCCTATAGGCCTTGTTGAAGAACCCGACAGGCGCAGTTCAATGTAGCTCGTCGGATTTTTCACGAATATTAGACGCATTTAAACACTGAGCAGGGAGCCTCAAAAATGACTGTCAATTGGGTTGATATAACGTTGCTGATTCTGCTGGTGGCAATGATCATTGTCGGATCAAAAAAGGGTCTGATCCGCGAGTTGATGGCCTTTTTCGTATTCGTTGCTGCGATCATCGTGGCAATTAAGTATATCGATCTGGTTGCAATTAGAGTGCATGAACAACTCGGCGGGTCAACGCTGATCTCGGCCCTCCTGTCATTTCTGCTGCTCCTGGCGGCGGCATATACCGCTTTTCGACTGCTCGGCTTTCTGTTTTACAAAATCGCACATCTGCATGCGCTCGGCAGGCGAGACAAACTCGGCGGGGCTTTTGTCGGCGCATTGCGCGGCTGGGTGGCGCTCAGCCTGCTGTTATTCCTGACCTTCCTGACGCCACTTCCCGACGGATATTATCGTGAGTTCAAAAAGTCCACCCTGGGTCCGACAATTCTCCGGACACTGCCGCTTCTCTATGATTCAACTTCACCGATCCATCCCAATGACGACGATTTTCTGACCAAAGTCGAAAACATGCTGCTCTATCGGGTGGACCAGAGCGATATGGATGACGAAGAGCGGGCCGAGGTGCGCGCCAACCGGCGTGACGCCTACCGCACGATTTACCTGATTGACTCAGTTCTGACGCGCTAGCGAGTCCGGGCCATCCCAGCCCCCCGTTCATTCGTTTCAATTCCCAGGTCCAATTCATTGTGAGGTTTGGCGGGTCCCACCGGTTTGCATATCTTCGGATCCATGGAAAACCTGCGCGAAAAAACTCTGGAATCGCTGGAGTTCCACAAAATTCTGGATGTGATTTGTGGTTGCAGCCTGACACCTTATGGATCGGAAAGGACCGGCGCGCTCAGACCGCGGACCGACACGGCCGAAATCCGGCGCAGCCTGCGCGAAGCCAGCCAGCTCAAAGACCTGCTGAAATTCGATGATCCATTCCCGCTCGGCAGAGTAATCGACATTCGGGGTCTACTCGACAATAGCTCGGTTGAAGGCGCGCAATTAGCTGCGGAAGATTTCCTTCCGATCCGAGAGACTCTGGCGCTTATCGCCCGGCTGAAGTCTTACAAGAAAGGCGAACGCGAGAATTTCCCGGAACTGGCGGAGTACCTCGAGAAATTCGGAATCTTCGCCGTACTAAAAAAAGAAATTGACACGGCGATTGACAAATCCGGTGAGATAAAAGACAATGCCTCTCCCCTGTTGCGTAAAATTAACGGTGAAATTTCGGACACACGCAGGCGTCTGATCAAGAAACTGGAAGGCGCTCTGGCCAAACGCGCCAAAACGCAGGGCTGGCAGGACGATGTCGTCACTCAGCGCAATGGACGCTATGTGGTCCCGATTCCGTCAAGCTCTTATCGCGCGGCCGATGGTATCACAGTCGATGAATCACAGAGCGGCGCGACGCTGTTTGTTGAACCGCCGTTCGCGGTCGAACAGAACAACGCTCTGGCGCTGGCGCTGCAGAAACGAGGGCGCGAAATCGACCGTATCCTGACCGAACTGACATCCGCAGTGCGGCGCGACACAGCGGGACTCTTATCATCCATTGAATTGATCGGAATAATCGACTCACTGCACTCAATAGCGCTATTTTCAATTAAAATTAACGCCGACGCCCCGAACATCTCGGGCGAAGCGGAGATTGACCTTGTCAGGGCATTTCATCCGCTGCTTCTTTATTACACCGAAGATAAAAGTACAATTGTGCCGTTGGACATGGCTCTGGGGAAAAACCGCCAGGCGGTGTTGGTCACCGGCCCGAACACGGGCGGCAAGACAGTGGCGCTCAAGACCATCGGC
>JADFNA010000250.1 GCA_022563625.1 Candidatus Zixiibacteriota bacterium | reverse complement strand
TCGAGAAAGCGGTCGCTTCGGGACGGCTCAAGACTGACGCTGAATTAGCGCTGCGCATCCTTGAGATTGATGGCGTACCAATCAGCTCCGATATTATCGAAGAGAGGGCGGCCTCACACGCCGACCGTAACAAAAAGCTGATTGGCGGAGGCGCGATAGTGGGTGGTATCATCGGCGCCATCAAGGGCAAGAATGTGAAAGGGGCGATTGTCGGGGCCGCCGCCGGGGCCGCCGCCGGAACCGGGGCCGCTGTTTTGACCGGGAAAAAGAACCTCAAGTATGAGTCGGGAACGATAATGCTGTTCACGCTCGCAGAACCGGTCAGGGTGGAAATCGAAAAATAGGCGGTGCGGAGATTTCTCCAAGGTAAAATTTGCAGGGACGAAACAATAATAGAATCAATAATAAGAGGCCGGAGAGTTTTTAACTCTCCGGCCTTTTGTTGTTACAGACTTAATTGCAACAAGAACACGCGGCCTAACGGCGGGTGATCCTGCGCCTGGTTCCAAGACGGGTCGCGCGCCGGGTCGTTTTGCGGCGAGTTGCTCTCCGTTTGGTGGTACGGCGCGTGGTGGCTCTGCGGCGTGTTACCTTGCGCGTGGTTTTGCGGCGTGATGCGGCAACGCGCTTTTTGGTTTTGCGCAGACCGAGAATCGCGGCTTTAGCGCGAATCGATCCTGACGAACGCTTGAGCATTCTGGCTATCTGGCCATTCGTCATCTGCTTGTAGGCTTTGCGCAGTTGCGCGACTTCAGCCGTGGTCCATTCTCTGACCCTGACGCCGGCTTTGGTCCGCCTCGAGCGCGGCGCTGTGGTCGCCTTGCGTGTTGTGCGGCGCGTGGTTCTTCGCCCTGTTGTTCTGCGCGTTGTTTTACGGCCGGTGGTTTTTCTCCGGGTCCGTTTGGTTTTCCTTCTAACAGCCATGTGCTGCTCCTCTCTTTTGTTCTGGTCTCCTAAATCGTTTGCGCCGGGTTTATTTGTTTGAGCGGCGCTGACTCTGTCATCTTTCAGCCAGTGTGTTATTGTTCAGGCCGAAGCGGCTCCTCTTACATGTATTTCATGCTAATTTAGAAATAACCGCCAATGACATAGCCGAAGACCGTCAACTTGTCCTCCGATCATAAAGAAACACATGCAGTTGAATATGTGTCAAGAAAAAATGGCATAAAACTTTTGTCTTTTTTCAATTTTTTTACAACCGTTTTATGTGTTATATGAAGCAATATCCACGGATTCACACAAGAACTCCTGTCACAAGCGCCGCTAGTGTGTCGTTGAATTCAGGCAGAGGCGCCATAAGCACACTCGTTTGTGACACCTCTACAATGTTTTGAACAAACAAATGCGCTATTTTCGATTGCACAAGCAATTCATCGGGCGGAAAAATTTTCCACCAGGAAACAGCCCTCACCAGATCACGAAACAGAATACATGCCATAACTACTTTCGGAAACTGCCGGATGCCAGCTCACACTTTCGATCTCATCTGTAATGTGAGTCTGATTTCGGCCTGCAGTCAATTTCTGCGACAATCCCTGCGACAATCTCTGTGACATTCCCTGTGACAAAACGCGAACTTGTTTGCAATTACTCCTGTTGGTATATTTCCCGCCGGAATGATCGGGCCTGAAAATCCGATGCTATCTTGAACAACTGCTTCAATCATTGAAACGGCGCGAATCTGATAATGATACAGAAAACAAGACAAGCCCAGTGCCCCGCTCAGGTAGGTATCGAATCGCTGGATAATTTGTGGTTTCAATTATCCGGCACTATTTGTAATCTTAGTTGCTCGCACTGCTTTATTAGCTGTAGTCCTCAGAATGATTCATTTGGCTTCATGGGCCAGAAGCAAATACGCGATTTCGTTGAGCAGGGTAAGTCGCTGGGAGTCAAGGAGTTCTATTTTACCGGCGGTGAGCCGTTTCTCAACAAGGAAATCTACGGTATCCTGAAAGACACGCTGGCTGTAGGCCCGGCGACTGTCCTGACCAATGGGACGACTATTCGGAAGCGGGCAGCGCAAAAGCTGAAAAACATTTCCGATGCGACAATCTATTCGCTCGAATTGCGTGTGTCGCTTGATGGATTCGACGCCAGGAGCAATGATCGGCTGCGCGGCTCCGGTTCATTCGACTCGGCGCTCAAGGGAATTATCGCGCTGGTGGAGGCGAGTTTTTTGCCGATAATCACGGCCGTGCAAACCTGGCCGGATACGGAACATCCGGCGATATTGGAAAAATTCAAGGCCCTCCTGGCGGGAATCGGGTACACGCGTCCGCGTATCAAAATAATTCCGGCCCTGAATCTCGGCGCCTATAAGAACATGAGGAAAGACACTCCCGATGAGATTCTGGTTACCGAAGAAATGATGGTCGGGTATGATCAGAGCCAGCTTATTTGCTCAAATTCACGCTTGGTGACGGAGCAGGGTGTGTATGTCTGCCCGATATTGCTTGATTCGCCTGAAGCGAATCTGGGCGGCACACTTTCCGAGTCGATGCGGCCGTATGCGCTGACACACAAGACCTGTCACACCTGTTATCGCTATGGAGCTATTTGCTCGAATTTTTCCACCTCAGCCAGCGAAGGCCCCCCGAGTCATAAGTAAATGCACGATTTTTTGTCATGAGCGTCCACAAGACCGCCTTTTTGGCGGGGTCTATAGCAATTACCTGGCGCTTGAGTCCGCCTGTCTGGATGCCCATGCGCGCGGGGCCGACGAACTGTATTGCCTGGGTGACATGGGCGCCTTCGGGCCGCATCCCGACCGTGTCTTTCCGCTGCTACAGAAATATGCCGTGACATGTATTCGCGGCAACTACGACGATTCAGTCGCGCGCGGGCTGGATAATTGCCAGTGCGGCTATACTGATCCGGCCGACAACTACTTTGCCAGACTGAGCTATGAGTATACGCTGGAAAACACTTCAATAGACAACAGAGATTTTCTCGGCTCATTGCCGGAATCGCATCGAATGGACATAGGCGATTTTCGCGTTCTGCTGTGTCATGGTTCGCCTCGGAGAATGAATGAGTTTCTCTGGGAGTCAACGACACCGACACATGTTCTGGAGGGTTATTGTAATCAATTTGAGGTTGACTTGATTCTGGCGACACATACCGGCTGTCACTGGAAACGCGGTTTGTCCGGAAACAGACATTTTGTCAACGTCGGGGCGCTGGGACGGCCGGCTAATGACGGGGCCACTAACGTCTGGTACACTATTCTAACTGTCAGTGAATCGCAAGAACGCACCGGCAGCTCAAAGACCGCATTTGCGCTCGATGTTGAGTTCATCCCGCTAAAGTACGATTACGAAAAGCTGGCTGCAGAGATGAAGGCCGAGAAATTGCCAAAAGAATTCATAGAAACAATCCTGACCGGCTGGTGGACGACATGTCTGGAAATTCTTCCATTCAAAGAACGGGTGCGTGGGAAGTTTTAACTCTCCCCCAACACTTTTGACTGGCCCCTGCGAGCAATGCCCGAAGAGCGATGATATAGATAAAAAAACGGCCCCGGCGGTGAAGCCGGGGCCGCTGAGAAATGCAAATAGAACTGGACCAGTTGCTACAGCTTGAACTCCTTGACCAGCTTTGAGAGTTCTTCGGCCTGCTGATTGAGGCGGACCGATTCCCTGGCGGACTCCTCTGAACCGATGGCGGTTTCCTTGGAGACTGCGGCGATTTGTTCAACATTACGGGAGATCTGTTCGGCCGCCGCTGACTGCTGTTCGGCAGCGGTGGCGATCTGCTGGATCATGCTCATCACACGCTGGTTCATACTCAGGATTTCATTGAGCGAGTCGCCGGCTTTGTCAGCAAGCTTGCGACCATTATCGACTTCAGTCGTTCCTTCTTCCATCGACTTGACAGCTTCACTGGTGTCGCGCTGAATACCTTTGATCATACCGGTAATCTCAGCGGTCGCCTTGGTGGTTCGCTCGGCCAGTTTTCT
>JADFNA010000249.1 GCA_022563625.1 Candidatus Zixiibacteriota bacterium | reverse complement strand
ATTGAGACAAAGAGCCAGGCGGCAAACAGGGACAGCGCGATGGCGCTGGTGAGTGTCAATGAAAAGGCAGGAGTTGTGGCCTTGTTTACTGTTAATTCATTGCCCGGGGTTGCGGCCGCGAGTTGAAGGCTTTCATCAGGCTGATTGGCTGGCGTTTCGTCTGACACAATCTCTGGCTGAGTTTTATCAGTCCTGTTAATGTGCGATGCAGCCACCAATGATTTAGCGGAACTTCTTGAGCGTTCGCCAACTACTTCCTTATCCCGAGATAAAGATTGCTCATTAACATTACTTGTGAAAACCAGTTCGTGTGCGCTGCGCAAAGCGCGCTGCAGCGTCTGCTGGCCGGACACAAACGGCAGCGCTACCACTACTGCAAGAGCGGCGGACCAGACCACATAGCGCGCTGAAGGTGTCAGGCGGGGAATCAATTTCAACAAGGCCCACAGAGCGGCAGTCAACGCCATTCCCTGCCACAGTCCGTTTACCAGCGCCTCAACCGAAACACGGGAGGCCGATTCAATCAACGAAAGCGCCATATCTAACACGCTATTTATTTCCCTTCTCAATCAGCCCGCGCAGCCGTTTGAAATCGGCGCCGGTGAGGTTTTCATTTTCCAGTATATGCAGGGCAAGTTGTTCCGGTGAACTGTTAAAAAAGCGGCTGAGCATATGCTTGAGCGCGCTGTCCTGCGCCTCCGCCCGGCCGACCAGCGGATGATACACATGCGCGCGGCCGTCCTTAGTATGTCGTACGTAACCTTTCTTCTCAAGGATGCGCATTGTTGTCAAAACCGTGTTATACGCCAGCGGTTCATTACGCGGCAGGGCCGCCACGACATCGCTGATAGCCGCTGATTTTTTGTCCCACAGAGCTTCCATCAACTTCAATTCAGCGTCAGTCAGAGTTGCTGATTTTTTTCTGGCCATGTGCAGTTTGCTATATGCTTTTGCTATGGTTGTTCGCTAAAGAGGATTTTCTGAAAACTAATGAATTAGTATTCTCCCCTGATTGAGTATACGCGGAGCCGTGATAAAGGTTAACTAATTATTTAGTTTTTTTGAAGGAAAAAATTGAATGCAGCCGAACTGTCAAGCTAACCTATTGCCGTATAATCTGTTACGCGGAGATGGCCTGCCCTTCTAGGGCAGGTTTCTAGTCTAATCTGTCCGCAGGTATGTGGGCATCACACCTCCGGTCTGCCCCATAAACGCTCGGAGCAGATAGGTGAGCGCCCGGTAGGTCAGAATCCCCAAAGGGAGCGCCAGCTCCAGGCGGGTTCTGACGAAACGCTTTTGAAATTGATCGTAGCACCGCAAAGAATCTTCGCTTCGCTCAGAATAACATACCTGACAACTGAGAAAAATTGGGTTCGGTATGGCAATATTCTTTTCAGAGGGGGGATGCCGTCCGCTTTTTTGACGTATTTGTCTCTGTGCGCAAGACGTCAGTGTTTTGTCGTTTCATCACTAATGACATGAGGCCATACAAGGATGACTTTTGTAGTATTTTCGTAAACCGCGGAGAACACTGACTAAACGACTTCGGTTTCCATTGTAATTTTCAAGGACCGTAGGTCACGAAAAATCTTCCTTACACTCACCACATTAGTCTTTGACAATATTCTTTCCAGAAGCCATCTTGATATTCCAGGTTGGGTCGGGGACGAAGATTCCCGGCATGGGAGTGACTCGATCGATACTAATGTAGAGAGGATAGACATGCACCGTTTAGGAAAACTGTTGGTTTCCAAGGAAAAAGCTGAGAGAAGGCTACAGGAGAGATTGAGTGAGTTGAGCAAACTAAACGATCTATTTGGTCCGGAGTACAAATTGTCTGCTGATTTCATTCGTCCACAATTCCAGAGCTGGTGTAGCTTTACCACAACTCTTGTTGGATCGATGTTTGATTCTGGTTTTTATGCTGATCAATTAAGCTACAACGGCGGAGAGCCTGCGTGGCGGGCCGATCAAGTTTCATATGACGATCAAAAGCTACCGTTAGATATTGACGCTGCGAAACGATCCGTTGAATCATTGATTGCACAGCTGGAGTTATTTAGTTATGTAGACAAGAGTCATCAGAGTCTGGAATGTATTGAGAGAATCTGGGGTGTACATAGTCTGCATTTGTTCGTGAGTCATGTCTCTGCCGAGAAAGATTTCGCAGTGAATCTCAAATTAGAATTGAATGAATATGGTGTCTCAAGTTTTGTGGCTCACGAAGATGTCGAGCCAACGCGTGAGTGGTTAAACGAAATTGAGGCTGCGTTGTTTAGCGCTGACGCGCTCCTCGCCTTGTTCACACCTGAATTTCCAGAAAGTGAGTGGACAGATCAGGAGTTAGGCGTCGCGATTGGACGAACTTTGCCGGTTATTCCGATCCGAAAAGGGATGGATCCTTATGGGTTTGTAGGAAAATTTCAGGGCATCACTCCATTTCAAAATGACACCAACAAGTTAGCCGTTGAGATCTACGATTCGCTCTGGAAGCAGGATAAACTTGAACGTCAACTCACGGATTCTCTCATTTATCGTTTCGAGAATTCTAAGAGTTTCGATGATACTAACCGCCTAATGATTGAGCTGCGGCGCATCAGAACGATCTTGCCAAATGAACTGACTCGTCTCAGAACTGCGTCAAGCCGAAACGGTCAAGTTAAAGGTGCTTACAGGGCTGAAAGAGAACTTGACGGTTTAATTAAACGCCTGGAGCCGGAGACAGCAAGTATAGAACACCTAGCTTGAGAACTCGCTTATGTATAATTTCCCCAAACTGCCTCACTACGGTCCGCTGCGGGTTGGGCTGATGGCTTCCATTATGTCACGGGCTTGTTTCAGGTTGGGGTCGAGTTGGAGGGCGAACTCGAGGTAGAAACGGACCGAGTCAGTTGGGGATTTCAATTTGTAATGGCTCATACCGGCGCTGTACCAAGCCTGTTTGAGCCGGGGGTTGATACGCAGCGCCTGTTGATATTTCGCCAGCGCATCACGGGTCTTCCCGGTTTCGAAGCGCACATTGCCCCAGTTCAGATATGCAATAGCCGAGGGCCGCCCAAAATATGCGCCGCGCTTGAAGGCGGTTTCGGCCTCGAAGTATTTTTTCTGGCGGGCATACAGTTCGCCCAGTTTGAAAAACACTTCCTTTTCCTCCGGCGCAATTTGTTTTGCCTGGCGGTAATATTCTTCGGCTTCGTCAAGCAGCCCTAGCCTCTTACTTACGTCACCCATATTCAGTATAGGCCGGAAATCGCCGGGCTTAATCTGCGCAGCTTGTTCGAAGCGCTTCATGGCGCCTTCATACGAAGCCAACTGCGCCAGCATCTGGCCGAAGTTCAACAGCGCCTCGATCTGGTTCGGGCCTAACTCGGTTGATTTTTCATAGCATTCTGCGGCTTCCTCAATTCGGCGCTGGCGCATCAAAACGGACCCGAGCGAATTCCAAATCACATGCGAGCCGGGGTCAAACTCAAGCGCTTTGCGATATGATTCTTCGGCGGCTTTCCATTCCTGCCGCCGTTCGTAAGTAATCCCCTGATGATGTATAACCTGGCCTTCGTTGAAATACCCTATGTCAAAATACGTCTGATTGACAAATACAATCAGCGCCAGACAGGCGGCAGCGGGTATGGCGAACCGATTGTAGCGCCGCTCTTTGATCAAATCCACCAGGTAGAAAATCCCGACTCCGGCGAAAATTAATACAAATGGCAAGAGCGGTGTGCGATGACGGGCTGTCACCAGAAAAAAGAAAATAGTCGGCAGATAGCCAAACAGAATTAAATAGAGTGGCAGCGCTTTTTTGCGCATCGGCCAGCCGACGACGATGCCCAACAGCGCCAGCGGGAAAACGATTCCCCACGGAAACTTCAACGGACTTTTCCAGAGCAGGGCGGACATCAGCAGTGAATACCTGCGGTTAAAATAAATGTCTCCGTTGTCGGAGTTTTCCAAGCCAAGCGTGAT
>JADFNA010000248.1 GCA_022563625.1 Candidatus Zixiibacteriota bacterium | reverse complement strand
CTCAAAGCCCGCGAAGTCAGCGCCCGAAGTAAGATTAGGGTGGACAAAGCTAAACTGCGGGGTACGCGGCGTAAAACAGGGGTGGACACCCATCAGTACGCCGTCCGCCCAGGCGCCAAGCGCCAGGTAAGTTTGCTGTGGAATTGGCGCCATCGAGCTGATTGGCGAACCGTCTGAGGGTGTCAGAGTGTCTTCTAACATTATCGCCCCGGTAACATCGCGCCCGATCATCAATATCATGCCTTTGTCTGTGCTGATATACAGGCGCGGCTGGCCGTCGTCAAACTCGGCGCCGGGAATTTCCGCCAGATCGGTGGCTTCTCCAACATCAGCCGGCTTTGCCAGGAAGGGGAAATCCTGCCATTGTCCGAGTGACGGCGTTCCGTTTTCCCCGCTAAAGCTTACGGCTATATTGCGCACAGCTAAGTCATGATTAAGAACCAGCATATTACCCGGCATAAAGTGCACAGAGGACATGACGCTGACCGGAAGATTGCACGGGTTCGGCGGGATGAGCGCTTCGACCACGAGTCCTGATAGGTCGCCGGAGGCGTCCTTAATAGCCATCAGGCGCAGGAAGTATTCACCGGTGTTCGGCGCTGAGCAGAGTATGACGACACCCTGCAGCTCATCAACGGGCATGGCCTGCTCTCCCGAAGGCGGTTCGGGCGCCGCGACGGCTTGCATGTCAATGTCCAAAAAAAAAGTGTCGGGCGGAGCGTTGCAAATGTCCGGAGGACCGACCGGAACGACCTTGCTCACCGCCCCGCCGATGAAATCGCAGATATAGATTTCGCCCTGTGCGTCCTCGCCAAAGCTGGATACTAAACCGAGATTGAAATGGAGCGTAGTGTCAGTGATGCTGTTGCCGTCATAACGAATAGTCCATACTTCGCCGGTGCAAAAATCAGCATAGAAATAAGCGCCCTGCAGGGCCGCGATGTCGCAGCCGCGATAGACATAGCCGCCCGTTACCGAACAGGTGTTGATATCGTTCAGATATTCCAGGATTGGATCGGTAGTGATTCCGTTTGGGTCGCAGTTGACTGCGGGATTAAAACAATGGGTCGCTTCTTTCAGGCGCCAGCCCCAGTTGACACCTCCGGCGCTTGCGGCCGGTTCAAAATCAATTTCCTCCCATAAGTTTTGTCCGACATCGCCGATATACATGTCTCCTGTCAGCCGGTCAAAACTCCAGCGCCAGGGATTGCGCAAACCATAGGCCCAGACTTCATCAGGAAATCCACCCGGCGCGGTGAATGGATTCGAAGCGGGTATCGCATAAGGCGACCCGCCGTCAACATCTATGCGCAGCATTTTACCGAGAAAATTCAGCGTGTCCTGCGAATTTCCTTTCGGGCCATGCAGGTCTCCGGCCCCGCCGCCGTCGCCCATGCCGATATAGAGAAAGCCGTCATTCGGTCCAAAAGCGATCATTCCGCCGTTATGGTTCGCTTCGGGCTGGTTCACTGTGAGAATCACAAATTCGCTGGATGCATCGGCAATGTTCGGGTTGGCGCTGACATTGAAACGTGATATGACTGTCCGGCCGAATGGTACGCCTGCGCCACTATAATTGACGTAGAACTGACCGTTGGTCTGGTAATCAGGATGAAACGCCAGACCCAGGAGCCCCCTTTCGCCACCGGTAATTACTCGAGAGGTGATATCCAGAAAAACGCTTACAGTCAAAGTATTCAGATCAACTTGCTTAATTCGACCAACTTGCTCTACCACAAAAATACGATTTGAATCATTCGGCGCATGGGTTACTAGAACCGGGTTTGAGAAACCGTTTGCAATCAGCTCCAAACCGAGCGGAGGTTCAGCCGCGAGGCTGCTGTGCATGATAAACAGGGACAGGGCCAACACGGTGATACGTCTGGCCGGTCCAACTCTGAGAAAATGTGTGCTGTGTGAGGAATGAAACTGAGAATCATTATTGTATGTCATTGCTGTTCGCTCTCCCGTTTCGGGTCCTCAACAAGGTACATCTGCAGGGGGATTATGACAAGAGAAAGTTGAACAGGATACGGAGGATTGTCGTTGGCAACGATGGTATACGCCAACCAGATGATGTGGCAGTAAAAACGAGCAGCCTTCTCTGCCTGGCTCGGTAGAGCGCCCGGCTGTCTCCCCTACGTGGACTATTATCGAACTTTTTGTGTGGATAAGTTGTCCGCTGAATCGGTGCTTTTGCGTAAGTTAAGGCACATTGCGGCCTGAATTAACGGTTTTCCATACTCGCAAACCCTTTCTCCGATAACAATTTCCGGCTTGACAGGACCTTAATTATCCACATATTGTATTGACTACATCTTCTGCCAATTAGAAGACAACAAAATCTCATAACCCCATTCAAGGTACCCTTACGACTCCAACTTGGAACTAGATCATTGAAGAATTAAGACTTCTCGCAAGCCTAAGAGAGACGTGATAGTCTTCTCTAAGCTATTGCAAGTCAGTTGGGTATGGTTTCCGGGCGCCCCCTATGAAAGAACATCCCTTCAGTTGTTAGAACCACTGCTTAGCCATGACTTATTAGCGGTGACGTGACAGTTCCGCATGATTTGCCTAACGCTGCCCTTTTCGGAGTTAACATCAATTTGCTTTTCGGTCAACCAGACAGTACCATTCCTTCGAAATAGCTTTTTCATTTGGCTTCAAGGTATTTCAATCTAGAAAAGAGAGATCGTCCCTGCATTAACAGCGCTGATAGTTAATACGTTCAAGGTCAAACCATTTGGAGAACAAGTATATCAAATCAATCACCCATTCGCCCGATTACGAGCAGTCTTATTGGAGTTATGTTGCTATTTGCGTTATCAGCCTGTGACGGCGACAGTCCCACCGACCCAGACAATGGTCAGACGCTGTCAACCGTCTGGCGCTGGCAGAATCCCCTGCCACAAGGAAATTTCCTTAACCGCGTCAGCTTTACTGATGCGACTACCGGCACGGCGGTCGGGTTTGCTGGAGCTATCCTGCGGACAACAGACGGTGGCGCTACCTGGGTGATCCAGACAAGCGGCACGACTCAACTACTTTGGGACGTTAGTTTTAGCGATGCCAATACAGGCACAGCGGTCGGAAACGTTGGCACAATCCTGCGGACAATCGACGGTGGCGCTAACTGGGTCAGCCAGACTAGCGGCACGACAAATCCTCTTAACGGCGTCAGCTTTACCGATGCGAATACCGGCACGGTGGTGGGAACCGATGGTGTTATACTGCGGACAACCGACGGTGGCGCTAGCTGGGTCAACCAGACGAGTGGCACGACAAATTTTCTACGGGCCGTCAGCTTTACCGATGCGAATACCGGCGCCGCCGTCGGAAATAATGGAATTATCATACGGACAACGGATGGCGGCGTCACTTGGGTCAGCCAGACAAGCGGCACGACATTTGGTCTTGGCGACATCTGCTTTAGCGATGCAAATATCGGCACGGCGGTCGGGGACGTTGGAACGATCCTGCGGACAACCGATGGCGGCGCCACCTGGGTGGGCCAAAATAGCGGAACCAACTCAGTGTTTCTTGCAGGCGTCAGCTTTATAGATGCGAATACCGGTTCCGCGGTAGGTGCGGATGGCGCTATCCTGCGGACAACCGATGGTGGCGTAAATTGGACGAGCCAGAGTAGCGGCAGCACAGAGTTTCTCGCCGATGTCAGCTTTACCGATGCAAATTCCGGAACGGCAGTCGGGGGTAAAGGCACAATCCTGCGGACTATCGATGGTGGCGCTAATTGGACCAGTCAGACAAGCGGCGTGACGGGTTCGATCCTCGGCGTCAGCCTTAGCGATGCGAATACCGGGACTGCGGTCGGTAGTAATGGTGTGATCCTGCGAACAACCGATGGCGGCGCTACCTGGGTCACCCAGACAAGCGGCACAACACAGGGGCTTTTCGCCGTCAATTTTAGCGATGCGAATACCGGCGTCGCAGTTGGCGGAAACGGCACAA
>JADFNA010000247.1 GCA_022563625.1 Candidatus Zixiibacteriota bacterium | reverse complement strand
ATGAGTTTGGCAATGCCTGCGACAACTGTCCCCGCGATTACAACCCTGATCAGATTGACAGTGACATGGACGGCTTCGGAGACAGGTGCGATCTCTGCCCGAACGACCCAACTTGCGGCTGTTGCGGTACCAGCGGAGACGCCAACTATGATGGGAGCGCTAATATCGGTGACGTTACTTTTCTTATCTCACGCATTTTTGCCGGTGGATCGGCCCCATTATGTTGCGCGTCAGCGGACTCCAACGGCGATGGATCAATAAATATTTCTGATGTGACATTTCTCATCGCGAGAATTTTCGCCGCCGGCCCGGCGCCAGTCTGTGGTCCGGTTGTGATGACATGTGCCGGGAGCTGACCAGAACCATAGAGACTATTGAAAAACCCCTAAATGTCTCTGCGAGGAGCCCTGCGCCGGGCGCACTATTCCCTGCTAAGAGCATTATGGTGGTGGGTTGCGCCTACTTAATTCGCTGCCGGGCCTTGGCTAGCGCGATCTTTTCGGCTTCCTCCGGCGTGTCTGCTTTGCCGCGCGCGATATTTGCGCCGGGATTGACATTGGCCACCGTACAGTGGCAGGTCGGACCGACGCGGTAATTGGTGATTTTTACTTCATATCCATTGATTGTCTGTTTGCGTTCGCTGTACCCTTCGGCGCGTGTCATCGCTCTTCTCCGGTTTCAATCGCGGCGCCGACAAGGTTGCCCCATTCGGTCCATGAGCCGTCGTAGTTGCGGACGTTTTCAAAGCCCAGCAGGTATTTCAACACATACCAGGAATGACTCGAGCGCTCGCCGATTCTGCAATAGGCAATGATGTTCTTGTCTGATGTAACGCCGTGCGAGGCATACAACTCGCGCAGTTCATCGGCGGACTTGAATGTGCCGTCTTCGTTGCAGGCCTTGCCCCAAGGAATACTGCTGGCGCCGGGAATATGTCCGCCCCGCTGGCAGGTTTCCGGCAGTCCCGGCGGTGAAAGCAGCTTGCCGGAAAATTCGTCGGGCGAACGCACATCAACCAGCGCCGTACCGTTGACCGGCAGAATGCTTTTCACGTCTGAAAGAAACGCCCTGAGTGAATTATCGACTGCGGAGGCCGTGTAATTTGTGACGCCGGGCGTCGGCGTATCGGTTGAAACCTCGCGTCCCTCGGCCAGCCACTTCTTGCGGCCGCCGTTCATGATCCGCACGTCCTGGTGGCCATACATCTTGAGCTGCCAGAAGGCCCAGGCGGCGAACCAGTTGTTATTGTCGCCGTAGAGCACAATAGTCGTATCAGCGCTAATCCCGGCTGCGCCCAGCAGTTTTTCCAGGTTTTCTTTGCTGATAATGTCGCGCTGGACAGTGTCACAGAGTTGTGTGTTCCAGTCCCAGCCGATTGCACCGGGGACATGTCCCTCGCTGTAGGCGTTGGTATCAACATCAACCTCCACCAGAACGACGTTATCTTCACCTTTGTGTTCGTCAACCCAGTCTGTTGAGACCAGGGCTTCCGGATGCGCATAGTCAGCCATACTCAATTCCTTCCAATTGGTTCAGTTGTGTAATGGAATATATTTCTTAGGAAAGTAGTCCCCCCTATAATACAGAGGCCAAACTAGTCCTGATGGAGCAGGTTGTCAAGAGTAGCATGAGGCGCTCATCCGAAACGAGGGTCGACGGCCAATATGAGATCGAGTCTGTTTAACACCCCATACTCGCTGGACCGCAGAGTGGGTCAGGGCCGCCCGAGAATAGCCAACTGACGACGTAGGCAACATCCGCAATGTTAAGTTTATCATCACCGTTGGCGGTTGCTTCGGCGCAGCAGCTCGGTGACGCTCCACCCAAGAACAGCCAGGAGATGACAAATTGCACATCGGCAATATTAACTTTCCCGTCGCTGTTAGCGTCGCCGGGAGTCGAACAACAACTCGGGCTTGTCGTGATGGTTGTAAAGGCCGCACCGGTCTATTTCTCGGCAAACACCGGCTGAACTGGAAGATAAATACTTTGACAAAACAAAGACAGAATCACTAACTTGCAACTGGACCTAATTATGGGGGCTGATCAATACGAATCGGATTAATGTGAGCCGTATCAAGCAAATTAACCCAAACTCTGGATTCGTCAAGTCCTGATTCCTGCGTCGTGTGGATCCGGGTAGAGAGAAGGGAGTTTAGGACAATAACCGGTCAATTCTTGGGTTCGTGGAAGGATGCTTTTCTCCGTCAGCTGGTCGTAGGGCATAAGCGATTATAGCTCAATATTTTATGGCTCTCTAAAAAACTGCGCTACTAATTGATTCGGGTTTCTTACTTCAGCAAATGAAGCGTCGGCTTGACAAATCTGATCGGTTCTGTCAGGTTATGGCGTGACTTGATGAAGCGTAAAAGAGCAGATGATTCGAACAAGACTAAACAAGCATTAGCGGCTGGCCAGCATTACGGCCAACGCCAGAACATTCGTCGTATCCTCTTATTCAGAGTCATTCGGGGAGACGGAACGGGACAGATTAGCCGGGACAGGGTAGTCAAGGTGAAACACAGCAAACAAGACCTCTTTACACCAGCAAAAGCAAGATCGTCCCGGCAAAATCAGCGCTCCGCTGGATTCTTCCGCCGCTCGTGCGCTCTCTTTGCGGTTGCCGGGACCATTAGCCTGCTGGCGCTTTTGAGTTGCGAGAAAAGCGCCTCGCCAATCTTTCCATCTCTAACGACAACACCGGCCCTGACAGTTGCCGAAGTGGAGACATTGATAGCGCAGGCGGTTGAACAGGCCCAGCGCCTGGGACAGAGTGTCGACGTTGCGATAACCGACCGCGAGGGAAATGTCCTCGGCGCGTTCAAAATGACCGGCTCTCCCGGGGACCACACCAATCCGGTTACCGGCTCGATCGCCAAAGCCCGCACTGCGGCCTTTTTAAGCAGCAATCAACACGGTTTCACCTCGCTGACAGCTTGCTTTATCACTCGCAGCCATTTCCCGCCGGGAATCAGCAACACGCCGGGCGGGCCACTCTATGGAGTGCCATTTTCCAGCATCGGCGGCGGCGATATTCAGCCCAACGGCGGCCTGGCGCCGAATGATCCCGGTCTGACCGGGGCGCCGGGCGGGGTCCCGGTCTTCAAAAACGGCCTTCTGGCGGGTGGACTGGGAATTAGCGGCGATTTGACCGGCTTCACGTTGGATTTCTGCTCAGGCGAGTCGCCCGATGAAATAATCGCATTGGGAGCGACACTTGGATTTCAAACACCTGCAGACAAACGCGGTGATAATATTTTCCTCGACGGAATTCGCCTGCTATATGCTAACGCGCAGACTCCCCCCGGAAATTTCACTTTGGACTATAACGCCGATGTCAATGGAACTCTTGGGGCGCCGGTCGCAGGATTTCCAATTATTGCAACGCCTCAGGCGAAATTTACTCCCTCCGGAGCGGTCAATCTGGATTTAACACATGATTTTCGGATTAAGGCCGGTTCACTGTTAAGCGCCGCTGAAGTTCAGCAAATTATCGATCAAGCCGTGGCCCAGGCCAATCGCACACGAGCGGCGATTCGGCGGCCACTCGGCAGTCCGGCGCGGGTGTTTATCACGGTTGCGGATGTTGACGGGACAATACTGGGAATCTGGCGCACGGATGATGCGACACTGTTCAGCTTCGACGTATCGGCCCAAAAAGCGCGCACGGCAGTCGCCTACAGCGACCCGGCACAACCGCTCGGAATTGGCATCAGGTCTACTCTGGGATTGCCCGCCGGAGGGAATATCTCGTTTACCTGCCGGGCAATCGGCTTTCTCAGCCAGGACTTTTATCCGCCGGGAATTGACGAAGAAACTCTGGGCCGCCCGGTGGCGCCGGGTCCGCTTTATCAGGGACCGGAGTTTCTACTGCAGAACAGTCTTGATTCGTCGCCGTTTGGCAATGGGATAACAATCTTCCCGGGTGGAATTCCGCTCTACAAGAACGGCCAGATGGTCGGGGCGATCGGGGTCAG
>JADFNA010000246.1 GCA_022563625.1 Candidatus Zixiibacteriota bacterium | reverse complement strand
TGTGGATTATTTCTGTTCGGGACTGTCCTGCCCTTCCGAGCTATCCGGTGAGCGGGGCGGTTGGGGAGTATCCGGCAGATCAGGTGGTGATGGAGCAAGAGGCGGGTCTGAGCTGATCGGTATGGGCGGGGGAGTTGGGGGAGGCGGGGGAGGTGGAACACCCGGGGTCCAGGCGTTACCCATTGCCGGGGCATACTCGCGCCGTCCAAAACGTGTCAGCACGACGGCGCCAAAACCGGAAAGAACTGCGGCGCTCATGAAAATCACACCCACAATTATCAAAATCACACCCCAGCCCGAAAGAAAATCTGAACTGCTGTCCCCAAGAGTAATGCCGGCGCCCAGGAGAGTGATCATTAACAAAATGCCGATGGTGATGCGTTTGATGTTTGACCATCCGCTCAGGCCGTACGCTTCAGCCGAAACACCGCCGATGTATTGAGAAAATGAAATTATTCCCACCAGCAGGGCTATTGGAAATCCTATGATCAGCAGCAGAGCCAGCGGGATTCCGATAATAGTCACCGCGACCAAGCCGATGAGCGGCCCGGCCAGGATAAGGCTGAGCAGGCCAACTCCGATAGTCCGGAGCGGATGGCGGCTGATGGTATCACTGGCCAGCGACACGGCTTTGGGGGCCACGGACAATGACACAAAAGCGACAAGAATGAGCATCAGGCCAATACCCCCGGCAATTGGGAAAATACCGAAGTTCACCAGTTCACGGTTTTCATCATCGGATTCACGGCCTGCGCCAAAGAATGTAGATGTCTGTTCCCGCCCGGTAATCAACCCGCCTTTTCTGACGCGAATACGCGGGGCCCTGGCGTCTCCGTTGATGATCCCGGTAGAAGTGACAACAATTTCATCAACAGCGATAACATCCCCTTCTACCAGGCCGTCGATTCTCACGCTGCTCTGACAGCGAATATTGCCGAGAACGAATTGTGTTTCACGTACATGCACATCTTTCTTACTGCGTGTGCGGACTTTTTTCTTGTCACGCGCCCAGTTGTCGGACCGGTCCCTGCTGACGATAATCGTGTCATCCTCGTTCAGGTAAACCCCTTCGCTGCGGGCAGATCGAGTCGACTGCGCTTCTACCCAGCGCAGGCGGAACATTTCGAGGTCTGAATCATAGACCCATTTTCTACCGCTGTTGTCAATCGACTCGAGACGGCCGTCTTTGAGAGTACTGCGGATAAATATTGTGTCGCTTTTGCTTGCCTCCTGCGTTTTCGAATCGCTGTTTTCAACTCCCGGTATTTCCGAAGAGCCTTGAGCAGTTTCCGTATCGCCGGGAGCAGCCGATGGATCAACCGTTACGGCCCTCGGCTTTAGTGTATCATCAACCGCGCCATGGACCTGTGAGTTGTTTGCATGTATGACCAGGGCGAGAATTGCGGCGGACGCGGCAGAGATGATTGTCAATCGCAGGCGCGTGCGCAGACACAATCGCAGGTAGAAAGCGCCCCGACTGGCCAGGCTACCCCGGCCTGGGACTTTCGATTTGCGGCTCTTATGTGTAAAGAAACGGGGCACAGATGTTACCCTATGCTGTGAGACTTATTGAGCGGGACTCAATACCAGGCCAGGCGGATATCCCCGGAACCAGTCTTGAGCCTGACCGGTACCCCGCCGGCGCCAATCACTCCGCTGATTTCGCGGCGGGAAAACGATTCAACCTCTAGCGGCAGGCCGCGCGTGTCAATTTCGCCGGAGAGCGTGGAAAGCTTGATTCTCGCTCCGGCATTGTCCGGAATAGAAAACGAGATTTCACCCGACAATGTTTCGATACTGTATTCGAGATCTGAGAAAAGCTCGGTATTGACAACCACTTTTCCGGTATGTGTGAACACGTCCAGCGCGCCCTGTTCCTGCGCCACAGTGATAACGCCGGATGTCGTTTTCAACCTGGCGTCACCCTGCAGTTCGGTTAGTGTCACGTCACCGGAAGTCTGTACGATCGTCACATTCCCGGCAACATAGTCGGCGCTCAAATCTCCTGAGCCACCATGTACGGTAAGGTCTCCGGTCAGGGAACTGACGGATATCGCGGCCGAGGTTGTGGTAATCTCAACATCGCCATTTAAGTCAGAAAGACTAACCTCGCCGGATGTGATATCTACCAATACTTCTCCGCTGATGTCTGAAATAACGAGTGAAGACGAAGAGGCCAGAACTTCCAGATTCCCCGTGAAACCGGATACGGTGATTTCACCTTGATTATTTTCAATCAGAATGTCAATATCACGAGGCGCGCTAATAATATAGTCAACTGAGACAAACCAGTCGTTGTCTACTCCCACCAGCCGGTCCCAGAAACTGCGCCGCTGCTTTCCGGCGTCAGTCAAAATCGTTTCTATTTTCGCCTGGCCCGATTTTGACGAAAGTTTCAATTCGATATACTCGGCGATCCGGCGCGCCGCAGCTTCATCGACCGCCTTGATAGTCTTAACAGCCTCGATTGTCAATCGCCCGGAACCCTCCCGCCCGCGGATGGTAATAACGCCAACGCTATTGTCCACACTCAGCGTGGCTCCCGACGAAATCTCCAGCTCCCGTTGATAGTCGAAACGAAAGGTCTTGCCGCTGGCCGGAAGCCCGAGCAATGTTAGACCCAGACAGACAAGAGCTGCCCGCAGAAATATGAAGCGCCGCGGGGCTTGGCCTGATTCGTGTTCCACAGCCGCAATCCTCTTTTTCTCGATCTGATTGATCAGTTTAATCTGAATTCTTCTCATGATGACTACGATCCTGTCAACCTTGCCGCCGGGTTATCTAGCGGAGGCTCTTAAGTGATTTCTTAAGCAATTCGCGAGCGCGGAATATACGCGCCTTGACTGTTCCAACCGGCACTTCCAGTAAATCGGCGATTTCCTCATAGGATTTATCATCGCGATGCCGAAACAGGATCACCTGGCGATAACGATCCGAGAGGTTGTTTATCGCCTCATCAATCGAAATCCGCTTCTGTTTGGCTTCAAACTCGCGTTCGGGGTGAAATGAGTAATCCGCGATCTCGAATTCAACTGTTCCCTCAGATGTTTCAATCTCCCTGTCCAGAGAAAGCGCCTGAATGCGTTTCTTGCGCAAATGGTCAATAGCGGTGTTGGCTGCGATCTTGCACAGCCAGGTCGAAAAGCGATACTCAGACCGATAAGACGCCAGCGCCGAGAAGGCCTTCATAAATGTTTCCTGCGTAATATCTTCGGCGGTTTCATCATTGCGTACAATCTTGTGGGCGACGTGATAGACCGTTTTCTGATGGCGGTTCATTAATTTCCAGTATGCGCGCTGATCGCCCTGGCGGGCCTCAGCTATAAGCTTGTCATCAGGATTAACTGTCACAAAACAACCCCACCTAATACAAGCTTACGAGCGTTCAGAAGAGCCTGTTGCGGCGGTTTTTCGTTAGTCTATGTATGATGCGCTCTGTCACGCTTGACTGGGACCCGCTGCCTCATGTGGCCGCAGAATCCTGCCGATCAATATACCTATTCAACCAGCATTAACACAAATCGGCCCCCGCACGGCAGCGGTAAGGCGCTGTGCCGCTGTACATTACAGTAGAATACAGATTCTTAGCCAGACCCGGGGGGCGCCCGCAGGTAGAGCATGGCGTAGACAGCCACTCCGGTGATCGAGACATACATCCAGATGGGCCAGATGATTCTTGCCAGTTTGCGGTGTTTCTTAAAATCACCGCGCCAGGCGCGTCGCACCAAAATAAAAATGAACGGAGTCATCAGGACCGCCAATATGACATGCGGAATCAGGATTGCGAAATAAAGCGGTCTGGTCCAGTCGTGATAAGGGTAGGGGACTGAGCCGACATTGAAGTGGTAGATCAGATAGCTGGTCAGGAACAGTACCGATGTGACCAGCGCGGCCAGCATGAATTTCTTATGTGTCTCGCGATTCCCGCGTTTGATGTGTATGAAGCCGGCCAGCAAGAGCGAAGCGCTCAGCAGATTGAG
>JADFNA010000245.1 GCA_022563625.1 Candidatus Zixiibacteriota bacterium | reverse complement strand
ATGCTTATCCAGCCCGGCCCCGGTACACCCGACTAAGGGACTCCGGGCGGGCGATAGGAGAAGGGTCATGGGGCAATGCTCCGCCAGCCAAGATACTGGTTCTCAGACTGGATCAGAATTTGGGGGCAGGTCAGTTCGATTCAAAGATTGTAGACGTTGCTCAAAGCTCGTCCAGTTGTTTTCTTAAGTCTTCCGCAGATGACACCGGCAATAGGCAAACCGAGTTGCGGCACAAGTATGCCACCGTCTCATTGTTTTTCGGTTGTCGACCAATAAAAAGTGGATTCAATTCGTTTGCTTTTGGACTCACTGCAAGGATTTTGTGTGGAATAAATCTGTCATATACTTCTTGCGCCATTCTTTCCATATCAGAGCTGACGCCGACAATTACAATTTCGATTTTGTCTGAAAGGAAATAATCAAGGGCTTCGAGTGCAGTCGACATGCCGGTAGGGTTCCGGGCCATCTCACCTGAAACAGCCATCAAAGCGCATTCGGCCGCATCATAGAACTTTGCAGCGCCGGTTAGACGATGTAATCTGAAAAGACTTTCTATCAGCAGTGAGTTAGGTGAAGGCCACACTCCATCTCCTTCAGTTTTTGGCCTTAAAATGAGATCATAACCTTCGACTTCTGTTAGGTAAATAGTACCGGTGGTGTCCATAAACAATACCAACGCAGTTTCCGCCAAAGAAGTAGCAAAATCAAGCCAACGGCTGTGACTCTCAGAGAGGTCTGACTCGTAAAGATCAAGCAATCCCCGAATGTAATAGGCATAATCCTCAACAAATTGTCGACTTGAATGGACACCATTTCGATATGAATGAGTCAAGCGGCCGTCGTTGAACAGCTTCTTCTCTACAAAAGTGGCGTTGTTTATGGCTCTTTGGAGGTATTGATTTTCACCGGTAATTTGGAAACCTCTGCAAAAGGCTGATAGAGCTAATCCATTCCATGAGGTGAGTATTTTGTCATCAGTCAAAGGGCGGATTTTTTTTCTGCGCGCTTCAAACAGTTTGGCGCGAGCTGATGCCATTTTCTCATCAAAGTCATCGCCATTGTATTGAGACATGATTCGATCTGATTCACCTGTAATCTGAAGAGCATTCTTGCCGTCGAACCGTCCTCTGGCAGAAACATTGTAGAATTGATTGAACAGGGGAGCATCTGGCCCAAGCGCATCTTCAATCTCACGATTTGACCAAACATAGAACCAGCCCTCCTTACCTTCACTATCAGCATCTAAGGCTGAATAAAATCCCCCCTCTGAATCTGTCATTTCTCGTGAAATAAAATCCAGTGTATGACTAGCTAGTTTTCTGAATTTCTCATCGTGTGTAATTCGGTAAACATCAACCAACAAACATGTCAGCAGGGCATTGTCATAGAGCATCTTTTCGAAATGCGGCTGCGACCAACCTGGATCGATGGTGTAACGGTGAAAGCCTCCGCCCAAATGGTCGTGAATCGCTCCTCGCGCCATGGCCTCCACTGAGTGTACTACGGCCTTGAGATAAGAAGAATCACCGGTCTTATAGAATCCTCGCAGGAGCATTGAAAGTTGCACCGGCTTCGGATATTTCCGACGTCCATTGAAACCCCCGTTGACTCGATCAATGTTTCGCAGAAGTCCAGAGGCGCCATTCAAAAACATTTGTTCATTCAGTGTTACCTGGCCGATTGATTCATTAACTATTCCGAGACGGCTTTCAAAGGCCTGTTGTGAGAACTGGATCACCTGTTTTTTGTGCTCACGGTAGCGCGTGGCCAGCTCGGTTAGCACCTGCTTAAACGCAGGCCGGCCATACCTCGGAGTAGAAGGAAAGTAAGTGCCGGCATAAAATGGTTTCATCTCGGGAGTGAGAAACAATGATGTCGGCCAACCGCTCCTGCCGGTCAACTGAACAGTGAAGCCGCCATAAATGTGATCTATGTCCGGTCTTTCTTCTCGATCTACTTTGATGGATACAAAGTATTCATTGAGAATTGCAGCAGTTGCTTCATCTTCAAACGACTCATCCTCCATGACGTGACACCAATGGCATGTTGCATACCCGATTGATAAAAATATTGGCTTATCTTCCACACGAGCTTTCTCGAGTGCTTCCTCTCCCCATGGATACCAATCAACAGGGTTGTCGGCGTGTGCAATCAAGTACGGAGATGCGGAATGAATCAGCCGATTAGTATGCTCGGACTTTTTGATTGACACATATGAGGAATCACTCATATGCGGTTCAGAATTGAGGCTGGCGCTTATCAGAAGTATCCCAAGCGCCACAGGAAGCGACTCTCTATACATAGTATCAAGTATTTCGACCGAAAAAGGTGTACAAGTTGGTGTTTGGCGCTCTGACAAGAGGATGAAGTCGAACAATCAGAGAAAATCTTTCTCCTGGGAGACTTCTCTGTGTTCCCCGGAACGGGGGAAGTTCAGATAGTCCACGTCAGGCTATATAGTCCCTTGAATTAGAAATGTGCGGATCGCTTTTCGCAAGGCTCCCTCGCCGGCAGGTGAAAGTTTTCTGTTCACAGAAACAGCCGGGAAATTCTTTGTATTCAGCAATTTTGCATGCTGCCTGTCTTTCGCCATCTGAGCTGCGATATCAACGCGCTTGAGACATTCGGCGATTTTATCTCCAACCAACCCCCGTTCAGTGGCCAGCTCTATCAGAGTCTCTTCATCCCAGGGACCGGGATGCTCGATCAGCGCCTCATGAATTATATAGAACATGCCTTCAGTCCGCGCGCACTCCACGAGTTTGATAGCACGCCGGGCATCCTCTGTTGCACCAAGCGGTCGAAGTACAACACGATGCTGATCGTACTCACTTGACACGCGCTTCGCTCGATCCCAGATTTCTGGTAACCCATCTTCAGTGTAGTCTGAGAACACATCAACAAGAACCCTCTCATCCAACTCTTTGATGATGTCCTCGGCTATTCGTCCTGCCGCCAGCCTCTCACGAACACGGGAGATTTCAGCCTTCCCAACACTGCATCCAAAACAAGCGGGACTCTTGGAACTGCCCGGCAGAAAATTGCCACAGCCACACGGACAGTATCGTTCTGCGAGAATTGATTGTGCGATGGCCTCGGCGCTTTTAGCGGCAACGGTTGGTTGAACAGAATCGGCTCTTGAGGAAACTACCTCAATCACCATCGGCGCGAGAAAAAAGAGCGCCGCAGAACTCAGCAATATCATGTTATATCTATTTAGTCCTGCAAGAAACACGATCATATTGTCCGTAACTGATTCAGGCCAATGTACGCCTTCGACAGCCTTCCCACTGCTAAGTTAATTCAGCCAAAGTTGGAGTCAAGTGAACAAAACGAGCTTGACCGGTGAGCGCTTCCTCTCATTTCCTCTGGTCCGCTTACTTTCATCCGTAACAATAGACCAGCCCCCATCAATCGTGCCACTTGTTAAGTTAGTCTGGCTGTCGATATTGTCAAGCGAAAGCATGCTTATCCAGACCGACCCCGGTACACCCGGATCAGGGACTCCAGGCGGGTGATAGGGGAAGGCTCATGGGCCAATAGCTGAGGCAGTCCGACCGTCCGGGGAGTCCCGTTGCTCCTGAGGGATGGTAGATAAGGTGCAGGGGTCGGGCAATGTTTGCTCTTCGTTTTTACTGAATTTTTTCTAAGTAGATTTTTTGGAAATTGCTCTAGCCAAGATGCTGGCTTTCAAACTGGATTGGAAATTGGAGGACGGTTCACATACTAGAGAACTGTTGCAAATCAGAAATCTGTGACTTAACTCAAAGAAACTCCTGTCCACTTTAGGCTGAACCGACACAGGCGTGAAACAATTGTTAAAGTCCCACTTTATTTCATTAAGAACTTGTGCCATTGACCAGATCATAGAAAGCGCCTTTTTTCAAGTGTTCGCCCATAAGAAAAAGTCCAGTAGTATAGGGATCAATTTCAAACCCTTTAACTGCTCTTGGCGCGAGATATCGTCGCAACTGTTCCGCTCGGTCTGTTT
>JADFNA010000244.1 GCA_022563625.1 Candidatus Zixiibacteriota bacterium | reverse complement strand
CAATGTCAAGTACCGCATGAACACTTGAAGTCGGCGTATAATTCAATCCGAGCCCAACTTCAGCATTTAGCGTATTCCATTTTTCTTCGCCGGCCCCGGTAGTCTTAAAGGCTGTCTTGGCAAATCCAAGCGTTGCATGTCCGACCCAGTCAGGAATCACATCCCACTTACGAACACGGAACTCAAGCGCCAGATTTCCATTCGGATCGCGGACGGGGCCAAGAGCGTCTTCCTCAGTGAATGTCGTGAAAACAACGCTTCCGGCTAAATCCCACGGTCCATTTGTCAGACCGGCATCCGCAGCGAATACAGACAAACTGTTCTTGCTCCCGGCAACGCCAGTGACTTCATTACTGCTGTTGTAAATCTGCAAATGTAACCCGAATGGGTTGCCGCCACCCATCACTTTACCCCAGAATAGATCATATACATTGTTGTCCCCCATAACGACTCCCTGAAGAGGGAACGTATTTGCCCAGGTGAAGTTAGCGTAGGGGTTGAACGCTGCGCCATTAGTGTTGTTGACATAGATGCCCAGCACAAACGGGTTATTTGTCCCGAACTGAAAATTGATACCCAAACGCGCTAATTCATTGGCCGAACTGGCGTCAAAAACAGCTTCAGCTTGGTCGGCGTACATGTTGATTGTCTGTGGGTAGAGCCAGATATTGCTCTGGCTCTTCAAGATGTTGTTAATTTTCTCGCCTCCCATGGTAAACGGGCGAACGTCGAATCGCGCCGGTTGGTTGACTGTCGCGCTTGTGCCGACAGCCAGCGCCAGAACGAGCGCGGTTGCAATGGTTGTCAGTTTTCTCATTTAGAGATCCCTTCTTGTTGGTGATTCCGTTGACTTGTTTGCGGTTTAATTGTCCTCTGTCTTCTGCGCTGATATCATATGTCCGTCGCACATAATGACATACATAAAAACAATGGTGTACATAAAAACGCTGTAACTGATATTTTTTTACCTATGTTTTTTCTCATCTGACCCGACAGGAACACAGGCGCCCGGGCATCTGGACGCTCAGTATGCGCCTGATCTGCCGGGAGCCGATGGCAACACCCGGCCAGAGTTCTGATGATCGCTTACAGGAAATCTGTATTAGGAGGGAGAGGATTTGACCTGCGCCTGCTGAGCATAACTTAACTACCGCTCGCCGCGCGCTGTCCTCTCGATCTCAACCTTAACTCTAATCCTATACGCATTCCTCCTTTCGTATTGGCTGACCTGCCAATAATTGACCGGGAAAATCATATCCCTGCGCCGATTTGTCAATAAAAATATGGACTTTTCTTGGGTTATCAACAATCCCGGGTAGAGGTGTTCTTTTTCAGACACAGACAGCCAAACACCTGCTCAGGAACTCCACCCGGGGCGCCAAAATGCTGCCGCAAACGCTTATAGATCAACACCATACTGCACTGAACCAGCTCTCTGTTTCAGCTTGAATAGACCGAACCACATTTTCTTGATTTGTGATGATATTCACAAACGTCGAAAGATTTTTTGCAAGAGCCGACTCGAAATCACGATTTCAAGACTGATTTTCAGCCGCGGCCGCAAGCAGCCAAATTACAGATGCAATCAAGTATCGGGTTTGGGATTAATCTGATTCGAGCAAGAGCTTGGCGTAACCGTATTCGTCGGGCGCAACCGCAAAAAAATACTGGGGGACGGGGTTGAACCGTCGACCTCCGGATCCACAATCCGGCGCTCTAACCAACTGAGCTACCCCAGCTTAATAAAAAGTCCATCCGGCGCAATCGGCCCGATCGGCCATCAAGGGCCTCAGGCAAACGGGGGAACCAACTCTATATGTGATTCTGATTGATTCTTTGTCAAGCAGGCTTTTCGACGCCAAACCGGGTCGCTTCGCTTCGGTTCTTAAATCTGACTCGGAGAGCCATCACGAGCCGGTTGTGCCGCAAATCGGAGCGGGACCGGCGGCGAAAATACGCGCGATCAGATAGGTAACATCAGCGATGTTCACCGTGCCATCGCCGTTCTCGTCAGCCTCATCCTGGCAGGGCGGCGCAGCTCCGCCGGCGAAAATTCTGGCGATCAGAAATGTTACATCACCGATATTGACTGTCCCGCTGTTGTTGGCGTCACCGGGTGTATCGCAACAGCCGGGCAGTCCTCCAACACAAACATCGAGAATGCCGTTGCCGTCGGTGTCGAACTGGGACTGGGGCATAAAAGCCATCCCGGCCGGGCTTACCATATCAGCTTCATTTCTAATATAATAGCGATGATAGCGCCCTTCGGGGACATATTCGATTATGCGCGGCACGGCCCCCCCGCGGGCCGCGAACAGGTTTCCATTGGGTCCGACCTTTAGTCCCCAGGGCAGTGTGATCGAGAGGCCGTCCGAAAAGATTTTCAAAAACGCCCCGGTTGCCCCGTCATATTCCAAAAGCTGATCAGTGGCATGACTGGCCACGACCAGATTTCCGGTGGCCGGTATGAACGCCAGCCCGGTTGGAGAACTGAGCCCCCCGGACCCGGCGCTTACGAATGTTCCGACAAAGGCCCCGCTGGCGCCGTCGTATTCAAGAACAGTGTTGTTTGAACTGGTAATGAACAGGTTTC
This sequence comes from Candidatus Zixiibacteriota bacterium, assembly GCA_022563625.1. GTDB lineage: Bacteria > Zixibacteria > MSB-5A5 > GN15 > JACZUZ01 > JADFNA01. The sequence goes on along the minus strand of JADFNA010000244.1, from coordinate 1,432 downwards.
CACTTATTCCGTATGTCATGCCGAACGGTAAAATTAGCCCGCCGCTTCCCGCGCTGACAAACGCACCCAAATGCGCCCCTGTGGTACCGTCGAATTTCTGAACGCTGCCGTCGCTTTGCTCTGCGACATACAAATTATTGTCTGCTCCAAACAAAAGCGCCGTTGGCTGGCTGAGCGCTCCACCCGATGGGACGAAGGGAGTCATTGCCCCGGAGACCAGCAGAGTCTGGCGCAGAATTTCACCGCCGCTGAAATTGGCGATATACAGCGCCCTGTCGGGACCGACCGTGGCGTCATACGGGATGAACGGGCCGCCTGAGTTGTACTGAGTTATCGGCCAGCCGCTGCGCTGGTGATACTCGCGCACTAATCCAATCCGGTCACAGACAAACAAATTATGCTGGCGCTCCAGATCAATCCAGTCGCTCACAAAGTTACCGTCGCAGTCCTGGCAAATGTCGAGAACATTGTTTCGGTCCAAATCGCTTTGCGGTTCGAGGATTATATCGAGAAAATCCGGGGTCCCGCTGCCGTCGCAGTCGGCCTCACAAACGTCCGGTATATTGTTGCCGTTAAAGTCCAGCCCCGGATCAGCGGCGATTTCAAATTCGTCGGGGATACTGTTGCCGTTGCAGTCGGCTTCACATTCGTCGGGAATCCCGTTTCCATTGACATCAGCGCTCGTCGGACCTGCGATATCGATGTTATCGAGCGTATCGTTTCCATTGCAGTCTTCGCATTCATCCGGAATCCCATTGGCATTTACATCCGGGGAGCCGAAATCGGCTATGTCCAGTGAGTCATCGATTCCGTTCCCATTACAGTCAAACACCACGCAATTGGCCGCTGAAAACTCGTTCTGCACAACTTCCTGCACCCGTCTATGAAAGCGGTAATCAATGTTAGTCATATAGCCGGTGTATATGTGGCAGTAGCTCATGATTGTCCCGCGCGAGGGAATACCATTGCCGCAATCGTCAATAGTCGGGGTGTATCCGTCATGCGTGTGAAAGGTCCCCGAATTGTGACCCATCTCATGGGCAACAACCGTCTGGTCCCAGTTATTAAGGCTGAAATTCTCGGTCGGGCTGACAAAGGCCCCGTTGAGATAGCCGCTGATAGCATACGCCCCGTCTGAGCAGCCGGAGCTGATAAAGCCCACCCCGCCAAACGGCAGGTCGCGCCTGCCGGAAAGTAGCTGCACAAAATTCAGGCCGGTGGTGTCTTCGTTGTCCAGCCAGTGATTTCGGAAGTCGGTCAGATCGTCGGTTAAAAACGGCTGGCCGCCCAACGGCCAGAGGCGGATAAAACTGAGATTGAAACGCAGATCAACATCGCGCTCATAGGCGACACTGATGCCGCCAAATAATTCGACAACATACGTGGCGGCGGCGATTTCATCACCGCCAAACAGACCAACAAATTCCTGATC